>JAWWDW010000457.1:0-2348 GCA_033719735.1 Robiginitalea sp.
CCTGAAGGACCCCGCGCATCTGGCGAAGGTTCTGGTGAATAAAACTGACCCGGGCATCGTCCCGGGGCAGTTCCTTCAGGATTTCCGGGTCGAAAATAAAGATGGGAAGCACGGGGAGTCCGGAAGTCAGGGCCTTATACAGGCCTGTGTTGTCATCCAAACGCAGGTCCCTTCGAAACCAGAAAACAGCGACTTCCTTTTTCACTTAGTTCATATTGAGGGTGGAGATTCCTCCGTCCACTCCCAGGACCTGCCCGGTCATCCAGGAGCTGTCATCTGAAAGCAGGAAGGCAGCCATCCGGGCAATATCGGAAGGGGTCCCCACCCGTTTCAAAGGGTGCCGTTCCGCCATTTTTTCCTGTTTCTTTTCGTTGTTCAGGAGCCGGGTAGCAAGGGGGGTATCTACCAGGGATGGGGCGATCACATTCACCCGGAACTTCGGGGCGTATTCTGCCGCGAGGGCCCTGGCAAAACCTTCAATGGCCCCTTTGGCTGCCGCTACGCTGGTATGGAAGGGCATTCCGGTACCTACGGCCACCGTACTGAAGAAGACCAGGCTGGCCCCCTCCCGCAACTTCGGCATGACCGCTTTGAGGACTTTTACGAGTCCAATAAAATTCAGCTCGAGGTCCTGTTGGAAGGCATCGAGGCTGAGCATTTTGAAGGGCTTCAGGTTGATGCTCCCAGGGCAATAAATGAACCCGTCCAGGTCGTCCGGGATCCCATCCAGGTTGATCTGGGCTTCCGTCACATCGAGGGGGGTATGGGGGATGCCCATTTCGGATAGCGGTCCCGGATTTCGGGAAGCCGTGTAAAGTTCACAATCGTCCTTTAGGATGCCGGCGAGTTCCAGGCCGATGCCCGAAGAAGCTCCGACGATACATATTTTCTTTTTCATAGGTATTTAAATGGTTTCAATGTTCAGTTCTGAAGGACGTCCAGGGAGCGTCCCGAACGTAGCTTCCAAAGTCTTCTCCCGATAGCCGAAGATCCCCGTTAGCTGGCGCCGCACAAAAAGGGATTGTGCCAGGCTCCCCAAAAATCCCAGCGGTAATTTATAATCTATGATGTCCCGCATTTCAGTTCCGTCCGCCACTTCCGATACAAAGTGTTTGTGGTGCCAGAAACGGTAAGGGCCAAAACGCTGCTCGTCCACAAAATAAGAGCCTTCCCGAAGGTGGGTGATCTCGGTGACCCAACGGGTACGAAATCCGGGGAAGGGCGCTACGCTGTAGTGAATGATCTGTCCCTCATACATGGGGCCTTCAGCCCCAGACAGGATTTCAAACCCCATATGCCGGGGGGTGATTTTCTGGAGGTTTTCAGGTTTCGAAAGAAAATTCCAGGCTTCCCGGGGTGGGATTGGGAGGTACTGACGCGCTGTTAATCGGTACATGGACATGGTGCTAAACAAAGATACAATCCTTTTGTTTAATGAATAATATTTATAGTTAAACAATTTATAAATGTACTGTGCAGCAACTTCCTGCACCGGTGAAAATCGGGTTTGGAACGATTATTTGGTATTGGCCCGGGAGAATTTGTAATTTCCAGGCATGCGTATTTCGGGCTGTCGATTCCTGGGTTTGGTTGGGTTGTTGCTGGCACAAGGGCTTTTTGCGCAATCGGAGGTATCGTGGGTGGGCGCCCTTCCCCAGGCCGTTCAGGAAAGCTCCGGACTGCTGCTGGTGGGGGACCGCTTCGTGACCCACAATGACTCCGGAAACAGCCCGGAGCTCTTTGTGCTGGATACCACTTCCCTGGAGGTCGTAAGGCGCGTGCGCATTACCAATGCCGAAAATATGGATTGGGAAGACCTGGCCCAGGACGCCACTTATATCTATATCGGGGACATTGGAAACAACCTGGGAACCCGAAGGGACCTGAAGGTGCTTCGAATCTCCAGAGAAGCCTTTTTTCGTTCCGATGCCGTGGAGGCTGAGGCGATTTCCTACGCATATGAAGACCAATCCGGGTTTGATGGAACCCAGAACAGTGACTGGGATGCTGAAGCCCTGCTCGCCGGGCCGGATTCGCTCTATATTTTTACAAAGCAATGGCAGGGTGGGCAAACGGTAGCCTATCGGATCCCCAAGGAACCCGGGCAATACCGGGCCCTCCGAATACGCGAATATATGGTCGACGGCCTGGTCACAGGGGCCAGCCCCATTCCCGGGAAGGAGGGATTTATGCTACTGGGATACAGCGGGCAGTTACAGCCATTCCTCCTGCGCGTTTCCTCTGGGGTTTTCAATTCCACAGACCCCAACCAGACCCGGAAAATCCAGCTCGACATTCCCTTTGGGCAGGCGGAAGGGATCACCGTGCTTCCCACAGGTGTGGTCTAC
>JAWWDW010000458.1:0-2331 GCA_033719735.1 Robiginitalea sp.
ACTAGTTTTTTAACCGTGGAAAGGGTGTCGGCTTCCTCGGGTTTTTTGTCCTGCCGCCACCGCAGGATTCTCGGAAACCGCGTCGCCAACCCGCTTTTGTGCCGGCTGGAACGGGCGATTCCCTCAAAGGCGATTTCAAAGACGTGATGCGGGGTGACCGACCGCACGGGCCCGAAGCGTTCCAGGGTGTTCTTCTTGATCCAGGCATCTACCTTGCGGAATTCCGCATCCGAAAGGCCGGAATAGGCCTTGGCAAAAGTGACCAGTTCCCGGCTGCCGTCTTCTTTTTCATCCCAGAGGGCAAAGGTGTAATCGGTAAAGAGGTTGCTCCTTCGTCCATGGCCCCGCATGGCGTAGGTGAGCACTGCATCCACGGTGAGCGGGTCCACCTTCCATTTCCACCAGTCTCCCTTTTTGCGACCTACCCGGTAGGGGGCCTCCTTCTTTTTCAGCATCAGGCCCTCAGACCGCTTTTCCCGGGAGCGTTCCCGCTCCCGAATCGCCGCTTCCCAATCCGGGATTTCGAGGGCGTGTGAAAGGTCCAGGGGGACCCTGGGATCTTCAGCCAATGGGGTCACGAGGTCTTTGAGCAAACCGTTGCGATGGGAGAAGGGCTTGTGGCGGATATCCGCGCCCTGCCATTCCAGGAGGTCATACGCCCGCAGGATCACGGGTATTTTTTTCAAAAGTGCCTTGCCTACCTTCTTTCTGCCCAGCCTTTTCTGCAGGTCGTTGAAGCTGCCCACGGTCCCCTTCGGAAAGGGCAGAATTTCCCCATCGATGACCGTTCCATCCGGAAGGTATCTGGGCAGGATGCTGAATTCGGGGTAGCTGTGGGTGATGAGTTCTTCCCCCCGGCTCCATACAAAAAGCTTCCCCCGGCGAATGATCAGTTGTGCCCGGATGCCATCCCATTTATGCTCCATCAACCAACCTGAAGGGTCTCCCAGCCCGTCGGGTGAATCTTCCAGGGCATAGGCGAGGAAAAATGGAAACGGTTTGGAGAGTTGTTCTTCCTGCTGGGGTTCCAGCACGAGCTGTCCGAAGGAGATCCGGGAGGGATCCCAGTTCCCCATCAGCCGGTAGGCGAGCACGTCCTCGGCGATCCCTGTCGCCCTGGAGAGGGCCCGGGTCATGAGCTTTTGGCTGATCCCAATGCGAAACCCCCCTGTAAAGAATTTTGTAAACACGAAACGCTCGTAGTAATCCAGATAAGGCCAGTTTTCCATCAGGTACTGCCTTTTTTCTGCTTCGGATTTGGGCTTGAGCGCAATGAGGTCCCCGAGATAGTCCGAGAGGGAGGGCAACGCTTCCCCGGAAGGCCCCCTGTACGGTACCACCAGGGCGATGGTTTCGGCCAGGTCCCCCACGATGTGGTAACTCTCCTCGAACAGCCACAAGGGGATGCCTGCCAGTTGCGAAGCCCACTGGCGAAGCAGCCTGGTATTCACAGGCCTGGGGGGCCTGCGGTGAGACAGGATGGCGATGGTCCATACCTTGTCGGGATCCGACGCGCTCTGGAAGAACTCCGCAAGGGCATCCACCTTGGCGTTGGTCTTGTTGGTGCTGTCCAGGGTCCGGATCAGATTGGCAAAGTCCCTCATGCGCCTCCTGCTTCTGATTCCGTTGAACTCATTTCCGCAGCCTCACCCTCGTACTGGGTCGCTTCGGTACGGGCATCATACCCCTGCTCTTTAAGGTAGCGCGCAAAGATCTCAGAATACCCGTGGGTGCAGATAACGCGTTCGGCCCCGGTGGCCCGGATGCTCTGCAGCAATCCTTCCCAGTCGCAGTGATCGCTCAGGACAAACCCCCGGTCTACGGCCCGCCGCCTGCGCGCGCCTCTGAAAGCCATCCAGCCACTGGCCGCAGCCGTCTCAAAGGGCACCATTTTCCGGATCCAGGGGCTGCCATGGGCGCTGGGGGGCGCCAGGACCAGGTTTCCGGCCAGTTCCTTCTTTCCGGTCTCCCGGGTTATCCGCCGGGTGGGGGGCAAAGGGGCTACTTCCCTGAGGACCTCATTCATATTCTCGATGGCCCCGTGGGTGTAGACCTCCCCTATGGAGGTGTCCAGGAGGGAGAGAAGCCGCTGGGCCTTCCCGAGGGAATAGGCAAACAGGACGGCAGTCCTTCCCTCGGTGCGGGCCCTGGCCCACCAGGAGTTTATCTGGTCGATAACCTCGCTCTGGGGACGCCACGAAAAGGCCGGGAGGCCAAAGGTGCATTCGGTGATAAAGGTATGGCAACGGATGGGTTCATAGGGGGTCGCCAGGCCATCATCCTCGGATTTGTAATCCCCGGAAAAAACCCAGACCTCCCCCTTATATTCCG
>JAWWDW010000459.1:0-2326 GCA_033719735.1 Robiginitalea sp.
GAAGTGTACCCCGCCCCTTCAAAATTCTCCTTGTTAGCGGTGATGATCAGGTAGCCGTTATTGACCGTTACATTCTCAGTCCGGTCTGTGTAGTATTGCAGCTCGCTGTTTCCCCAGCCATTCTCGCCGGTTCCGATGTCGTAGCTCCAAATAGAACTATCGGGAGCCCCGTCTGAATCAAATTCATCCTGCATGGTCAGCTGGGTGAAGTTCACCACCCGTTGGGTGTCATCATCGGAACATCCCAGAACCACCAGGAAGGCTGCAGCCAATAGCAGGCCGCCAAAATTCAGGAGCTTCCGGGAAGGATTGTGTTGTTTCTTTCTTTTCATAGTCTTTCTTTATTATCGGTAAAAATAAATGTTGTCTGCCTGCAGGGTTGAAATACCATTTGAGGCAAATACAAACTGGGCCAGGTTCGCTGTGCTTGTGAGTCCCGGGAAACCGCCCCCCGTAGGATTGGAGAAATCAGTGAGCGGAATGTCCAGGCTTATCCAGCTTCCCTGTTCCAGTGCCCCGCTTGAAAATGTAACCGAACCGCCGGAATCGTCCGTGCCTACCCCGTCAAAAACGCCGTTGGGGCCAAAGTCAATCAGTTCCACCCGAATTACATCCCCGGCATCAATGGGTTCCTCAATCCGGATGTCGACATGTACATGCGTCATTTGGGAGGCATTTACCGTAGGGTTGGAAAAGCCGACCGCCACAAAATTCAGCTCATCATAAATCAGAACGGCATTATCCGCGTTGATCTGGACCGCTCCTCCTACCGTGGTCTGCCCTCCGAAGAACCCATTGTAGAAATCAACAGGCACATCCTGGTACGCATCGCTGAAAATGGAGATCACATCATTGGGATCCCGAGCCGGGGGAACCGGGGCAAAAGCAAAAGGCCCGGATACCTCCAGGGTTGCGGAACCCTGGGCCTTAACCCCCGCCAGGGTGGCCGATATGGTGGTGGTTCCGATACCGACGGGTGTCAGAACCCCCAATTCACTCACCTGGACCACATCCGGATCCGAGGAAGTAAAGGAAAAATAGGAGGGTGCCGCCAGAACCGTCTGGTTGACTCCGGATGCCAGGTTAAACGTTTGGGTTAGCCCTGCCCTTGGGATAATTCCCCGTACCCCGAGGAACGCCGGGGCCGTGAGGTCTTCTCCGTTGAAAATTGCCGGCTGGGCCTGTGCTACGGTCCCCAGCTTTTCAAACTTGAGCTCGTCGATCCAGAAGGTATAACCGTCCCCGTCTTCAGGCCCTTCCGAATACCAGAACATCCCCCTTTCAACCAGCAGCTTTGATGGGTCGGGGATCGGGATCACATACTTCTCCCACCCCGTGCTGATACGCAGGTTTTGTTTGGTGACCAGGAACTTGTTTTCCCCGAAATCATTTCCGAAACCAATTTCATTAATGGTAGCGGCTTTGGTAGCCTTGGCCCAGAAAGTGAGGGCATCATAGCCGGAGAGGTCCCGTCCCCCATTATCGGGAAATATGGCACCGGCAAAGGCTCCCGAAGGATCTCCAAAATTGGGAACATCAAACCTCATGGAAGCCTGTCCTGCGTATACATCCTCCGAATCCACCGAAAAGGCGTCCAGTTTGGAGCCGTTAAAGGGCAGGTATTCAAGGCCCCCACTAAATCCGTCGATGAAAATCTCCGGATTATTGTTAAAGGAGGCGTATTTCACCGTATCCTCTGATAATTCCCTCTCACAACTGGTCGCAACCACGAGCAGAAGCCCCAGTAGGAAATTCCATCTTAATTGCATGATCGTATCTTTTTTCATTTGGCTCTGGTTTACTTCCCGATATTGATATGGACATAGGTTCTGATTTCCCACTCATTCCCGTCAGGAAACCCAACCGGGCTGATAATCGGCGCATCGGCAAATTCGTCTGCTTCATTGGGCAGGTACCTGGGTGAGAATTCGTCCAGCGATCTCCAGGTTCCCCGGATGCCGACCCTGGTGCCCGGCAGAATGAACCAGTCGGGTTTTTCGATGGACAGGGATAGGTCGAGCATGAGCTGTACGGGAAAGGTCAGGTTGAAATCCCGATGGTAGTCAAAAGGCCCCCAGTCATTGATTTTAAAAGCGTGTTCCAGCTTAAATCGTTTATAGATCATGCGGATATCCCCGCCGACCCGCTGGATAAGCCTGGGGTCACTACCCCGTGCCTGGGCATTTCCGAAATACAGGTTCCCAATGACGCCCAGATCCGGGCTGACCTTTGAAACCACCCGAGTATGGGCTTCCCAAAGATCCTGGGCAGGCACGGAATTCGGAAAGGCAAACAAGGTACGGTTGTCCAGGAAACCAATAGCCGC
>JAWWDW010000460.1:0-2307 GCA_033719735.1 Robiginitalea sp.
AACATCGGGTCTTTCCATTTTCACGGCAATCCGGATAGCTACCCCATAAATGCCATACTGGCAATTCCTCAGGACAAAAAATCGGAACTCATCCTCCGGGGACGCTACCAGGACCATGCCACTTTGCAAATGGTCGTGCCCGAAGATGTTGTGGATGGACTGATCGGCACCGTGGCATCCGTGAAAGACCTGCTGCTGCTGGCGGCGCTTTCGGTAGGCCTGGCCACCCTGCTTATCACGGCCCTGGTTTTTCTGCTCTCCATACAGTTGCGGAAGGCTGAGATCGCCACCATGAAACAGATCGGGGCAGCCCCTGCCGTGGTCCGGGCAACCCTCATTGCCGAAATCCTGTTGGTCATTGGCATAGGTGCCCTGATATCCCTGGTCCTGGTTTGGAGCCTGAGCCGCCTTGGCATACCTTTACTCGAGAAGTACCTATATTGAAACCTATGAAAAGACTCCTGCTTTTAGCCGTACTGACCGCCTTCGCACTCACAGGATGCAAACAAACCCAAAAACAGGAAGCTGAGGCAAACCCTCCCGAAGAAGCAGCCACAAAACCCGTGGTCTATGTCTCCAACTATCCCCTGTATTATTTCACCTCCCGTATAGGCGGGGACCTTGTGGAGCTGCACTTTCCCGCTGCAGCCCTGATAGATCCTTCTGGATGGACGCCCCCGGCCGATACCGTGGCGCTCATGCAACAGGCGGACCTGATCCTGGTAAACGGGGCCTCGTACGAAGGCTGGCTGATGAATGTAAGCCTACCGGATTCGCTTCTTTCGGATACTTCAGCCGCTTTCGCAGACAGGTTGCTTCCCAGCGGGGAGACCTTCACCCACAGCCATGGGGAGGAAGGGGAACACGCCCATGAAGGGACCGCCTCTACCACCTGGATGGACCTGTCCCTGGCCGGCCAGCAGGCCAAAGCCGTCAGAGACGCCCTGACCCGGGCCCGACCCGCCCTGCAGGAAGAGTTTGAGGCAAATTACCGGGTCCTGGCCTCGGAGCTCAGCGAGCTTGACAAGGCCTTTAAGGAAACCGCCGCGGCTTCCGCCGAAGCACACCTGGTCTTTTCCCACCCGGTCTATCAGTATTTCCAAAAGGCCTACGGACTGGAAGGACAAAGCCTCCACTGGGAGCCCGACGCACCCCTTGACCACGACATGCTCCATGAGATCGGGCACCTGAAAAAGGACCACGACATACAATACCTTATCTGGGAGGCCACCCCCCTGCCCGAATCCGTACAACAACTGCAGGAACGGGGCATCCAGTCCGCAGTGATAGAACTCATGGGCGGGAGGCCCGAGTCAGCGGACTTCCTGGAAGGAATGCGGCAAAACCTGGAGACCCTGCAGCGAGTCCTGGGGATAAAACCGGAACTCTAAGGATTTCACTACTTAAAGAGCCGTTGGGCAAACGCAGTCAGATACTCCCTCCAAAGGGACCATACATGCCCGCCCCCGGTTTCGACATACTCATAGGGCATGTTCATCCCATCCAGGCGGTTGCGGTAGGCAGTGACCTCATCGTAGAGAAAATCCTCCCTCCCGATGGCAATCCAGTAAAGGGCGTATCCGTTTTCCATCTGGGCCTTCAGGGTTTCATCCATGTTTTGGAACACCGGGGCGTCCCCATTGTTGCGGGGCATAATGGCCGGGGAAAACAGGCCGACATATTCAAAGGTGTTGGGGTGGTAGCGCGAGATATGCAGGCTGTGAAACCCACCCATGGAGAGCCCCGCTACCGCACGATGTTCCTTGTCGGCCGTAACGCGGTAGTTGGATTCCACAAATGAGATGATATCCCCAAAGGAGGTGATATAGCTCCCCGCCATCATATTGGGCCTCATAAACGAAGGTTGTCGCAGGGGGCCACTGTCCTTTCCGGGTGCGGCTTCGTCCTGGGCATTCCCGTTGGGCATCACCACGATCATGGGCTCCGCCTTGCCGGCGGCAATCAGGTTATCCAGGATCTGGGTGGCCCGGCCGAGGTCCGACCAGGCCTCTTCATCCCCGCCCGCCCCATGCAACAGGTAAAGCACCGGGTACTCCCTGCCAGAATCTTCATACCCCGGGGGCAGGTAAACGGTGATCCTGCGCTTTTTTTCCAGGCCCGGGGAGTCATACCAGCGTTTGTGGACCGTGCCGTGGGGCACTGGTTGCACACCGTACAGGTCTCCCTGTCCTCCGGGGACGATAAAAATGTTGAACACCGAGGCCACATCCCGGATCATATGGGCATTGGACGGGTCCAGGGTACGCACCCCATCCACGAGGAAGTGGTACCAGTACAGTTCAGACG
>JAWWDW010000461.1:0-2307 GCA_033719735.1 Robiginitalea sp.
AAAATTGCGAAATTCGCGGCCTCGTGGATGCCCGCAGCGAGACGGTAGGCAAGAAAATCCGGGAAGCGGAGATGCAAAAACTGCCGTTTATGCTCATCGTGGGCGACCAGGAAATGGACGAGGGTACTGTATCGGTGCGCAGGCACGGTGGAGCGGATCTGGGGGCCATGACGGTGGCGGCCCTTTCGGACTTGATACAAAAAGAAATAAATAGTACCTTAAAGTCGTTTTGAGAGAAGTTTAATTAAAACACAGTAGCCATAGCAATACGAAGAAGATTCAGGCCCAGACCTAAGAGGGAAAACAAATTCCCTCACAACATTAATGACAAGATTACCGCACCCAATGTGCGCCTGGTGGGAGATAACGTGGAAATGGGGGTTTACCCGGTCAGGGAAGCCCTGAGAAAAGCAGAGGAAATCGGCTTGGACCTCGTGGAAATCTCCCCCAAAGCAGATCCACCGGTCTGCAAGATCATCGATTACAAGAAATTCCTCTACGAAAAGAAGAAGCGGGAAAAGGCGATGAAAGCCAAGGCTTCCAAAGTAGTGGTAAAAGAAATCCGGTTCGGGCCCAATACGGACGACCACGATTACGATTTCAAAAAGAAACACGCTGAGAAATTCCTCAAGGACGGGGCCAAATTGAAGGCCTATGTGTTTTTCAAGGGAAGGTCCATCGTGTACAAGGATAAGGGTGAAATTTTGCTGCTCCGCCTGGCACAGGACCTGGAGGACTACGGTAAAGTAGAGCAAATGCCCAAACTGGAAGGAAAGCGGATGACCATGTTCATCGCGCCGAAAACCAAGAAGTAAAACGAGAAAACGGACGTTAATTTTAACCAGGAACAGATGCCTAAAATGAAGACGAAATCCAGTGCCAAGAAGCGTTTCAAGCTGACCGGCTCTGGAAAAATCAAGAGAAAGCACGCCTTCAAGAGCCACATCCTGACCAAGAAGTCGAAAAAGCGGAAGCTCAAGCTCACGCATTCGACCCTGGTCCATAAAGCGGATGAGGACAATATCAAGGAGCAATTGCGGCTTAAATAAGCCCTGCGTGTCTATCGGTACAATGTGTAACCATGGAGTCAGGCCCTGAAGTGTCCGGATAAACGGAACGCCTGCTACAAAAAACAAAAGAAAAATGCCAAGATCAGTAAATTCAGTTGCTTCCAGAGCCCGCAGAAAAAAGGTGATGAAGCAAGCCAAAGGGTACTACGGAAGACGCAAGAACGTCTGGACCGTTGCCAAAAACGCGGTTGAAAAGGCCATGACCTATGCCTACAGGGACCGCAGAACCAAGAAAAGAAATTTCCGCTCGCTGTGGATTGCCCGTATCAATGCCGGCGCCCGCATGCACGGAATGTCCTACTCGGAATTCATGGGGAAGGTAAAAGCGCAAAACATCGAGCTGAACCGCAAGGTGCTGGCCGACCTCGCCATGAACCACCCGGAGGCCTTCAAGGCCATCGTGGAAAAGGTAAAATAAACACCGGACGTTTTCTCGTAAAGGCCTGGCCTCCGATAGCTATCGGGGGCCAGGTTTTTTTATGCCCCCTGCAGGGTCAGTACCAGGTGCCGGCCGGAGGCGCGGTCGCGGTGCTCGCAGAGGTAGACCCCCTGCCAGGTCCCCAGGTTGAGCCTTCCCCTGCTCACCGGGAGCAAGAGGGAACTGCCCATCAGGGAAGCCTTGATATGGGCAGGCATGTCATCAGGACCTTCCAGGGTATGGGTATAGTACGGAGCCCCTTCCGGGACCATGGTGTTTATATGCCGCTCAAAATCCACGCGAACCGAAGGGTCCGCGTTTTCATTCAGGGTAAGGCTGGCAGAGGTATGTTTGATAAAGATGTGAAGGAGGCCCGTACCAACCCTGCTGAGTTCCGGCATCCCGTTTTCGATTTCCCGGGTTATAAGGTGGAACCCCCTGGGATAGGGCCTGAGTTGTATTTCGCGCTGGAACCAGGACATAAAGGTGAAATTTACGTTAAGGAAGGCCGTATGGCGGAAGAAAAGTACGGATAAAATTACCTTTGTCCCAGAAGCAGTGCTTATGGAATTAAAGGATGTTAGACTCGTGGTAACCGATATGGACGGAACCCTCCTGGATTCCCATCACCGGGTCAGTGACCGATTTTTCAGGTTACAGGAAGCCCTGAGCCATCGTGGCGTGCGGTTTGCAGCAGCCAGCGGTCGGCAATACCAAAGCATTGCCGTTAAGCTGACGCCCATCCTGGAGGAGGTATTTATCATCGCGGAAAACGGGGGCCTGCTCCGCCACAGGGAAGAAGAACTGCTCTCCACCCCC
>JAWWDW010000462.1:0-2299 GCA_033719735.1 Robiginitalea sp.
CCCTGTGGTTGGAGTTTTTAAAGTAATGCCGGAAGACCAAATCCTTCTGCGCCCTGGTCAGTTGATCCGAAAACATTGATTTGCCTTCTTTCTCCGCACGATAGATCCTGTCAAAAGCCGCACTTCTCAGATAGGGTACATGAATTTGTTCCCTTCGCGTGTAGACTTCTTTACTAAAGGATGAGATCGCGAGCCACATGTACCAGTCTTTAGACCCTTTCGCCTTCTCGTTGATCATGGCAGCATCCATCTCAATCCCCAACTGGGTCAACTGCTCACTTAGGATATTGATGACATTGTATAATTCAGAACTATTGTGCATGGCCAGGGAGGCCGCCCGAACCCGTTCCAGGGCTGCTTCTATCTGGGCTTCCCGGGCCTGCGCTTCTGCTTTTTCAAGGTCAAGAAAACGGGTATAGGCAAGGTCAAAGGCCTGGGCAAACCGCTTGAAAACGGCTTCTTCCTCACAGGGGACTTCGGTGATGATGCAGAGATAGCCTTTGGAGAAGTAGGCGGCGTGCAGCTTTTGCCATTCGGGCCTTTTGATGCCAGAAGCCTCCATGTCCTCGAAGATTTGCCGGGCTGTGGGAATCTCCATGAGCCAGTCGTAATGCTCCTGGAGGGAGTCGCCTTCCAGCTGAACGGTACGGAAATCTTCTCCCCTGGCCCACCCTTCATAGAGGGTGGCATGGGTGTAATCCCCCACATTCGGAAGAAAGAATCCGCGGGTGAAACCACCATCCATGCTCAGCCACCATTCGTCCTCTTCACGGCCCGCTTCACACAATACAAATCCGCAGGTCCAAAGCTCCCCCAACAACTGGTTCATTTGATCGAACAAAACTGCCGCCACCTCCCCCAACTCGGAGCTGTGGTGCATGGCCATGGACCTGGCCCGGACACGTTCCAGGGCAGCTTCGATCTGGGCTTCCCGGGCCTGTGCCTCTGCTTTTTCAATGTCGAGAAAGCGCTGGTAGACCCGGCCGAATTCCGTGGCAAACCGGGTAAGGATCTCCTTGTCCTCCTCTGAGGGTTCTTGGGTATGGGTATACCCGATATACCCGAATTTACAATGCCCCTGAACGCTGTAACCTCCTTCAGGAAAGTGTTCGGGGGTAAGGCGTTCTTCCTCGGGCATGGCCGAATAGGTCTCCTCCAGGAGGCTGAAAAGCTGTCCGAGGGATTCTTTGGAATAGAAAAGTACCTCCACCGAATCAGAGGTGTCCGTTTTCCATTTTTCATAAAGGCCTCGCCAGATGTCCATCCCATCGATGTCCAGGACCTGCTGGCCTTGTATTCGCTGGCCAGAGGTACCCGTCGAGCGGTAGGTGAAGGTGTTTTCTTCCGGGTTCCACAACGTAAGCCAGGCGGTTTTTGGACCGATCCCCAAAAGATCGAACTGCTGGAAAAGCACACTGAGCACATCGCTCAATTCATCGGAGGTCTGCATCCCCATGGAGCGCGCCCGAACCCGTTCCAGGGCTTGCTCGATAGCCAGCTGGCGCTGTAGTGTTTCTACTGTTGCGGATTTTTGTGTCATTCGCCGAAGCGAAGGGCTCAGCTGGAAGTACTATTGGGGATGCCGTTGTCAACCGGTCATTGCCCCAAAGGCCCAAAGCCCTTCCTGTTATCGATGGAAGTTACAAAAAAGAAGTAGATCCGTTGACGGAAATTGCATAAGTCCTTACCGGACTTAGGGTTGGGTGTTATCTTTGCACCTTACTTTCAGTTTTATGACCAAAATTCTGCTCCTTTCCGATACGCACAGCCATATAGACGACCGCATCCTTTCCTACGCCAGTGAGGTCGATGAGGTCTGGCATGCCGGGGATATTGGAGATCTTAAGGTTACGGATGCTTTGAAGGAAGTCAAGCCGGTCCGGGGGGTTTATGGAAACATTGACGGGGCCCTGGTCCGGAGGGAATTCCCTTTGGACAACCGTTTTGCCTGCGAGGGGGTAGACGTCTGGATCACCCATATCGGAGGGTATCCCGGGCGGTATCAGAAACGGGTGCGGGAGGTGATGCAGGAAAACCCACCCAAACTTTTTATTTGCGGGCATTCCCACATCCTGAAAGTTCAGTACGACAAAAAGTTCGACCTGCTCCACATGAATCCTGGTGCCTGTGGGAAGGCAGGCTTTCACAAGGTGCGCACCATGCTTCGGTTTGCGATCGACGGCAAGGAGATCAGTGATTTGGAGGTGGTGGAGCTGGGGAAACGAGGGTAGATGTAGTTGGCAGTAAGCAGGGGCAGTTGGCAGTTTTTGGGAATGTAAAATTTCGTTCAAGGTTTAAG
>JAWWDW010000463.1:0-2296 GCA_033719735.1 Robiginitalea sp.
AACCCGTCCCGCAGGCTGGACAAGAGTTCGGGGGGCTCAAAATGGCTTTTGACGTCCCTCAGGTCCCCCTTGATCTCTTCGTGGGCGATCTGCCGCCTGAGGCTAAGGACCTTCAGGTCCTTGTCCACCTCCTCAAAAGAAGTGTATACCCGGTTTTTCATTTCTCTTCAAAATAGTGTTTGGAAAAGTTCCTGAGCACCGGGCCTTCGAGTTTGGAGCGGAACAGATAGGCCAGAAAACAAAGCACGAGATAGAACCCGCCAACCACCACAAAGCCCTGAGTGGTATTCCCCAGGTAGTTTCCTATTGCCGCGGAAGCCGCAACCGATAGGAAGAACAGTGCCAGCAGGCCAAGTGTCCCCAACAGCAGTACCAGCGTGAGCGCGATCGCCGCCTTCATTACAAACTTAAAGGTCTTTAGCTTGTAATAATCTGCCGTGCTTTCAATATACTCCCTGGCCGCCCGCTGGGAGTCGGACAGGTCATTTTTCAATTCTTCGAATGCCATTGTTTATTTCTGTAACTGGGCGTTCTTTTTCCGGAGTTCCTCAAGCTTCTTCTCAAGGCCCGCAATGATGTCGTCCGCCTTGTAGCTCATTTTGGAAATGGTCTCTTCCAGTTTTTTATCAAATTCTGCCTTCTGGTCTGCTGCTGACCTGGTGAGTTCGTCCCGGGCACTGTTTACCCGGTGTACCAGGTCATCCGAAGCTTCCTGGGCCTTGTCTTTGATTCGCTGCCGGGTCTTGCTTCCCTCGTCGGGAGCGTAAAGTATTCCAACTCCGGCGCCTATAGCCGCACCAACAAGGAGTGCCAATAATACAGATCCACTGTCATTTGCCATGATATCATTGATTTTAGGTGAATAACTATTTTTCAGGAGTTCAACTCCAAAAGGAAGTATAAGATACGGAATTTATCTCAAGCGCAGAAAAAATCTAAGCCCGACACCTGAACCAAATCCAGAAAAAGGGCTTATGTGTGGATTAAATCAAGCAGGAAGGTCAAAAAACGATTAATGGGCCCTTTAAACAGCACATCATGCAAGAAGCGGTGCTCAGCATGCCATTTTCAACAAAAACCCCTCAAACGCGCCGAAAAGGGGCCTGCCTCCATAAAATATATCAATCGGTATTTGCGTCTGGATCAGCTGCGTCTATGCTTCCTTCTGTTCAATTTTCGCCCAGGTGTCACGGAGGGTAACCGTCCGGTTGAAAACCGGATGCCCCGGGTTGCTATCGGCGTCCACACAAAAATACCCCAGCCTCTGAAACTGGTAGCGACCGCCTGGAACCACGTCCTTCAGGCCCGGTTCAAGTTTCGCGGTGACCAATTTTAACGAATCCCGGTTGATGAAGTCCAGAAAGTTTTTGTCCTTATGCCCGTCCGGAGTTGGATCGGAGAAAAGCCTGTCGTAAAGGCGAACTTCCCCGTCTATGGCGTGTTTCAAAGAAACCCAGTGCAAGGTGCCCTTGACCTTTCGAAGGCTTTCTGGGGTTCCGCTTCCACTTTTGCTTTTTGGATCGTACGTACAATGGATTTCGAGTACATTCCCCTCTGGGTCCTTTACCACCGATTCACCCTTTATGATGTAGGCGTTTTTCAGGCGCACTTCCTTTCCGAGTGTAAGGCGGAAGAATTTCCGGTTTGCCTGTTCTCTGAAGTCTTCCCTTTCAATATAAAGCTCCCGCGAAAATGGCAGTTCGCGGTACCCGGCCTCCGGATCCTCCGGGTTGTTTTCCGCCTGCAGCCATTCTTCCCGGCCTTCTTCATAGTTGGTGATCACCACCTTTACCGGGTCCAGGACCGCCATTACCCGGGGGGCAATCTTATTGAGGTGTTCCCGCATGTGGTGGTCCAGCAATGCCACATCCACGACATTCTCACGCTTGGCGATGCCAATGGTATCCGCAAAATTCCTGAGGGCTTCGGGGGTACAACCCCGCCTTCTGAGGCCTGAAATCGTCGGCATCCTTGGGTCATCCCATCCATTTACATACCCCTGTTCCACCAGTTGGAGGAGCTTCCGCTTGCTCACCACAGTATGACTGAGGTTCCTTCTGGCAAACTCCCGTTGTTTTGGGCGCACCTTGTCGGGGACGACCACCTGATCCAAAAACCAGTCGTATAATTCCCGGTGGGGGGCAAATTCAAGGGTACACAGACTGTGCGAAACCGGCTCTATATAGTCGCTTTCCCCGTGGGTCCAATCGTAGAGCGGATAACTACACCAATCGGTATTTGTGCGGTGATGGGCCTTGTGCAGGATGCGGTACATCACCGGGTCCCGCATTAACAT
>JAWWDW010000464.1:0-2266 GCA_033719735.1 Robiginitalea sp.
CCGACGGTGGAGGTGTTCTATTCCAACGAGCTGAAACAGCAAATCCTGGGGTGCCAGGGAGAACTGCACCAGGCCACCGTGGACTGGATCCTGGAACACGTCTACGGGGTAAAGGCGGTGTTTGAACAACCCCGTATTGCGTATCGGGAAACCATCAAAAGGGCCGCAACGGCCAATTACCGGCATAAGAAGCAATCCGGTGGGGCCGGGCAGTTTGCACAGGTCCATTTGAAAATAGAGCCCTGGTACGAAGGCATGCCGGAACCTGAGGGTTTCAATATCCGGGGCAGGGAAGAGGAAGAGCTTCCCTGGGGAGGCAAACTCATTTTCTACAATTGCATCGTGGGAGGTGTCATCGACCTTCGGTATCTGCCGTCCATCAAAAAGGGGATCCTGGAGGTGATGGAGTCCGGCCCGTTGACCGGATCCTATATCCGGGATGTCCGGGTAATGGTCTACGATGGTAAAATGCACTCGGTGGATTCCAATGATATTTCCTTTAAGATTGCCGGTTCCCATGCCTTCAAAGAGGCCTTTTTAAACGCGAGGCCACAGCTGCTGGAACCGATCCGAAAGCTGACTGTGAAGGTACCCGAGGAAATGGTGGGGAACGTCATGACCGATTTGCAGTCCCGCCGCTCTGTGATCCTGGGCATTGAAAGCCTGGACCACTACCAAATCCTCAAATGTGTGACACCTGAGGCAGAACTCTATGGGTATTCAACGGATCTGAGATCCCTCTCCCAGGGGAAAGCCACCTTTAAGTCGGAATTCTCCTCCTTTGAACCTGTTCCGGACCATATTCAGAAGGAGCTGGTGCGGGAGATGGAAACCGTTTGACCGGGGTCGGCTTTAGACACGCCCGAAGATCTGGTCCCTTGGGAAACCGCTGAGCCAGGATAGGGGGTTGCCCGCAAAGCTGGTTTTGCTCAATGTGAGTATCCCAGGGCCTGCTCCTTGGTTGTTATAATTTCTAAAGACGCAACAATGCGGAAACTTCTTTTTGTACTTCTGACGATGGTCGGTGTCTCTGGTATTGCCCAGGAGTTGAATGAATCGGCTCAAACCCTGAAGGATGCCTCTGAGAAAGATATGGCCGATTTCTACGACTGTATTGAGTATCGGGCCATCCTGAAATACGGGGAACAGGATACCGAGCAGCAGGTAGAGTACATCAACCGGCAAGCCGAAGCGCTGTTCGAATACTTTGAGCTGCGCGATTCCCTGATTGACGATCCGGTATCCGCTGCCATGATGCTCAAGGTTGCCTGGAAATGGGGGGCTAAGGAAGGAGGGTTGTGTGAAGTGGAATGGAAAGAGGCTGTTTTGGAGGTTCGTTCCAATCTAAAAGCGGCAAAGCAGTAAGGTGGGGATTGGCAGGCTTTAACGTACTATTTCCCGCTAACCTTTTGGACCGCATCGAATAGTTGCCTTGCCCCATTATTGATCAACTGACTGTCCAAACCGCAGGCCAACAGCGTATAGCCAAGGTGCGCATATTCGGTGAGGGTTTCCGGATTCGTGCTAAGAATCCCCAGCCCGGTTTCCTTTGATACGTTTTCGGGTATCTGGCGTATAACCGTGTTAATGCGCTCGTGGGTTACTTCCCCCGGGATCCCCATACTCATCGACAAATCATAAGGCCCTATAAACAGGGCATCCACACCCTCCACAGCAGAAATACGACCTGCATTTTCAGCGGCCAGCTCGTCCTCAATCTGCAGGATGCAGGCGATACGGTCATTGGCCACGCCCAGGTATTCCGAAAAGGTATTCCCGTATCCCTGGGCCCTGCCAACTCCAACGCCCCGGTTCCCCAGAGGCGGATATTTACAGAGGGAAACGGCTTTCCTGGCCTGTGCTTCTGTGGAAACCCGCGGAAAAATAACGCCTTCTGCGCCTGCCTCTAAAGCCTTTGCCACATGTGTAGAAGTGGCTTCAGGAACCCTGACGGCCGTAAAACAGGAATCTGGTACGCACCGTAACAGGTTTTGAAGGGTTTCAGGACCCATGGCGGAATGTTCCAGATCAAAAAACAGCCAGTCAAAACCCGCCCGCGAAACGATTTCAACTACTTCCGGGGAGGGGATCGTTATGAGCAGGCCATTGAGCGGTTGGCCGGAGGTTATGGCGGCACGAAAGGGTTTGATCATTTTGTATAGCTATAGCACGTTAATTATAAAAAAGCCCCAATACTACCGAGTTGTATTTTTTAGAATTAAACTTCATTTCTAAAGTATCAGAAATTTGATAAGTGGCTAAAATA
>JAWWDW010000465.1:0-2266 GCA_033719735.1 Robiginitalea sp.
ATGCTGACGATCAGGGGCAGGAATATGATTAATCGTTCTCTCTTGGTCTTCATGTTGCCTTCCCTTTCAATTCCCTCAGGAGGATAATTCATCGATGTCGGGGATGTGTACCAGCTCTATCTTGGCCCGTTCCAGGAGTTCCAGACCGTCGGTAATGCGGTATTTTTCCTGGAATACGACCCGGATTATGCCCGACTGGATTATTAATTTCGCGCACTCCACGCAGGGTGAAGTGGTGATGTAGAGAGTGGATCCTTCGCTGCTGTTGTTGGATTTGGCTACTTTGGTGATGGCATTGGCCTCGGCATGCAACACATAGGATTTGGTCTGATCGTTCTCATCTTCACACTCGTTTTCAAAGCCGGAAGGAGTGCCATTGTAGCCGTCCGAGATAATCATCTTCTCCTTTACCAGAAGCGCCCCGACCTGCCTGCGAATACAATAGGAATTGGATGCCCATATCCTGGCCATCTTCAGATAGCGTTTATCAATCGCCAGCTGCTTGCCTCCATTCTTCGTATGTTCAGACATCCGGGTTGAAATTGTGCCCAGGGCCGGGATCGAACCGGCACGATATTGCTATCACTGGTGTTTGAGACCAGCGCGTCTACCAATTCCGCCACCTGGGCATTAAGCCTTAACTATTTTAATGAACTCAAATCAGTCAATGTGACTGTACCATTACACTTTAATGAACTTCAGATCATTTGTTTACTCCAAGTCCGTCAGAGCGCAGCGAAGTTAACGCTTTTCACGGGAATTGCCAAGCTCGCCGGGATCCGAATCTGACGGCTCATCAAGCTTATTCTGCCAGCCTCATGTTCTTAAATATCTTTTATGAAACGATCCATTGCTAAATTTGTTGACCGGAACCTATGCAAAACCTACGATCATGGAAAAGGAATACAAAGAGAAAGTCATACATGTTTTAAACCGCCTGGGCATTAAGGATGTAAACCATGGTGCCACCACGGGGGTGGAATGGTTGGAGACCAAAGGGGATCTTACCTCCAGTATATCTCCCATCGACGGGGAGGTCATCGCCAAGGTGAGCAATGCCACGGCCGAAGACTATGAAAAGGTCATCCAGACCGCCGAAAAGGCTTTCTCCTCCTGGAAATCCGTGCCTGCTCCATTGCGCGGAGAGGTGGTGCGCCAGATAGGTAATGCACTTCGTGAATACAAAGAAGACCTTGGATTCCTGGTCACCCTCGAGATGGGAAAGATCTACCAGGAAGGCCTGGGCGAGGTGCAGGAGATGATCGATATCTGTGATTTTGCAGTGGGTCAGAGCCGGCAGCTTTACGGATTCACCATGCAGAGTGAACGTCCCCAGCACCGCATGTACGACCAGTACCATCCCCTGGGGATCGTAGGACTGGTTACGGCCTTTAACTTCCCGGTGGCCGTATGGGCCTGGAACGCCATGATCGCGGCTGTGGCAGGGGACGTGGTGGTCTGGAAGCCCAGCTCAAAAACACCCTTAACGGCCATTGCCATACAGAACATCATCAGCAAGGTTCTGAAAGACAACGATGTACCAGAAGGTGTATTCAACCTGGTGGTGGCGAGGTCTTCCGTCATGGGCGATAATTTTGCCGCGGACCGCAGGATCCCCCTGTTCTCTGTAACCGGATCCACGCGGGTCGGGAAACACATTTCCGGGATCGTGGGCGAGCGCCTGGGCAATGCCATTATGGAACTGGGCGGGAACAATGCCCTGATCGTGTCTGAGCATGCCGACCTGGACATGGCCATCCCGGCCATCGTATTCGGTGCGGTAGGTACGGCCGGACAAAGATGCACCTCCACACGCAGGGTGATCATCCATGAGGCCGTGTATGAGGAAGTGAAGGCCAGGCTGGTGAGGGCCTATCAACAGGTCGAATCGAAAATCGGAAACCCCCTGGATGAGAAGGTGCTGGTGGGGCCGGTGGTGGATACCGGTGCGGTGGACGATTTCAAAAATGCCATAGAAAAAGTAAAGGCTGAAGGGGGAACCATGCTGTTTGGCGGGGATGTCCTGGAAGGTGAAGGATACGGAACGGGAACCTATGTAGTGCCTGCCCTTGCAGAGGTCCGGAACCATTATGAAATTGTTCAGGAAGAAACCTTTGCACCATTGCTATACCTGATCAAGTACGGCAGCATCGAGGAGGCCATAGACCTGAATAACGATGTTCCCCAGGGACTTTCCTCGGCCATTTTCACCCTGAATCTCCGCGAAGCGGAACGCTTCCTGTCAGGCGTGGGTTCCGATTGCGGG
>JAWWDW010000466.1:0-2264 GCA_033719735.1 Robiginitalea sp.
ATCTGCCCTCTGCTAATAAAACCGCCGATAAGCCCGATATGAGCATCTGGCTCCCTGAAAAACTCAACAAAGGAGCGAAAGACTCCGTATAAGATGAGGAACAGAGCCAGCATGCTGCCATGGGGCCAAGATTTTTCATGCTGCTTTTTTTAATAGTTTTACTTTTTTAATTAATAGTATTACTTTCATTTTAGCGCAGATTTTTTTCAGGCCAAAATATATGTGTCGGTACTGAGATTTCCCGCTAAACACTATTTAATCACCATTGAAGGTATCTCACTGAATGTCCAAAATCTTATATGGGGAGCCAATTCATATACCAGTTTACAGGTTCCTACTCCGGCATCAGTATGCCCCCTGATAAGAACCCACCAATCCCTCTTTAGTAAGCGTCTCCACAGATAAGCGCACCCCATTATACTCCCCGGGGCTTTCAAAGCGGATAATGGCCTCCCCTTTTTTATCGGTCCGGATCTCCGGGTTCCAGTAAAGGGTTTTCGGGTCCTTTTTGCGCAACTTGCGGTCCTGCTGCCTTTCAGCCAGCCATGCCTTATAATCCGGGGCTGGTTCAAACCCCTTGAAAAGGAATCCGCCCTTTTTGCGATCTGTATAATCCATGAACATACCATTACGGGTGTAAATCACAATGACCCCCGTTCCCGGATTTGTAATCACCCCAAACATAGAGGTCTGGGCCACGTCAATATAAAACTCCATCCGGAGGATATCCCCGGGGGTGAGGAAGGTAAGCGGGCTCAAAAAAGGATCATCCGTATAAATTACCTGCCCGTCCACCACCCAGAGAATACCGCCACCACCGCGTCTTACATGCCAAACTACCGGAACACCCAATGCATTAACTCGTGACTGAACCCCGGGAATCTTCCGGAGCAGGATATCAATCTCAATGGGTCGCTCCGGATCCTGGTAGACCACGTCATTTGGATTGGGACGCAGCCCGTAAATGGTGGGCACCACTTTCTGCTGCTCACGGCGTTTGGCTACCGTGGCCTCCTTGAGCCGGATAACCCCGGTGGTATCAAAGGGGACCACGGGGGTTGTTTCCACCAATGCCTTCCGTTTTACAGCTTTTTGATACATCTTGCTTTTAGTGACCTCTTCATTCGCACCCTTTTTTGGGGTCTCCTTTACCGGGACAATCCTGACCAGGCGCTGCTCCTGCTCCGCTCCTTTGGTCCGGAACACGAATTGGGTCTCCCCAATCACCTCCAGGTCTTCCAGATGGAGCACCCCGGCTGCATCCGTTTTGGTTTCTCGGATCACGAGGGTGGAATCCGAGCTGGCCAGCATCTGGATCTCCGTATTCGCCAACAGGTTGTTATCCAGGTCGTACGCTGTGCCGTGCAGTTCCAGGGAACGCTGTACCGGGTATCGGATCTCTCCCGGAAGGGTTCTTTCTTCCCGACCGGATGCCAGCGCCTGGGTTTTCAGGTCCTGTAAAAAGCGGTTTTGCCGCCCTTCCCGGGATGCCTTCTCAGGAGAAAGGGGACTCAGGTAGGATGGAAGTGCCCTGGGTTCCGAAACACCTCCTTCGGTAACAGCTACCGAAAGGTCTGTTTGAATGGGCTTGCCATCCAGGTCGGTCACCCGGATCCGGAAACCGGCCTCACCCCCCTTACTAAACTCGGTACTCAGGGGAGTCACTTCAATGTTCAAGGCCCCCGGCCGGTCGATCCACACCGGACGCCGGGTCCAGACCGTTTCGTCCAACCCCGTCAATGAAAAATTCATAAAGCCGACCGGCAATCCGGCCTTCGGGATTTCCAAGGTGGCGACGGACTGCCCCTCGAATTCCAGCATGTGGATAAAGTAGGTCTTGCCGTCCCGCTCTCCTTTCAGTACTACAGGTTCGCCCCCCATGGCTTCGGTGGGTTGTATTTCCAGGCTGAGCTTTTCGGTCTCCAGGTTGTTCACCTTTAAAGAATACCCCCGGGAAGCTATTTCCGGCAGGTCCATTTCTTCACCCTGTAGGGTGCGTAACCGGTATCGCCTTTTCGGCTCCGGCCTGAAAATGGCCATCCCGTAGTCCCCTCCATACTGCTGAACAGGAACGATCTGGCGGCCTGCCTCATCGACGATATGGCCCTTCAATCCCTCTGCATCCGGCAATGAAGCCTGTACCACCAGCCGGTTTGGAACACCCGCCAACAACTGCCCCCCTTCTGGATGGAAGGTGATCCGGGCATTCTCGTTAATGTCGGTTAACGCAACGTCATCCCCGGCCTCCCCTACCCGGATGTCGG
>JAWWDW010000467.1:0-2262 GCA_033719735.1 Robiginitalea sp.
CCCTGGCGGGTTCAACCGGGGTGAATTCCAGGGTACAGCGCAGGTATCGCATGGGGTTGGAAAAGTTACCCAAAGGCCCTGATAATGGCGATGAAATCTTCAGCGACCAGGGAAGCCCCCCCGATCAGCCCGCCATCCACATCGGGTTTGGAAAAGATCTCTGCAGCATTGCCCGGCTTCACACTCCCGCCATACAAGATAGAAACCCCATCCGCTATGGATTCTGAATAGGCTCCGGCTACCTGTTTGCGAATGAAGGCGTGCATTTCCTGGGCCTGCTCAGGGGAGGCCGTTTCCCCGGTACCGATGGCCCAAACCGGTTCATAGGCCAATACAATTTGGTTCCAGGCGGTCTCCGGCAGGTCGAACAGGGCATTTTTAAGCTGGCCTTCCACCACCTCAAAATGCTTCTTGTCATACCGGTCGGCCAGTTCCTCCCCGAAACAGAAGATGACCTTCATTCCTTTTTCAACGGCCTTGGCGACCTTTTTGGACAACAGCGCATCGTCTTCCTTAAAATAAGCACGGCGTTCCGAATGCCCGATAATGACCGTTTTCACCCCTATGGAAGCGAGCATGTCGGCTGAAATTTCTCCCGTATAGGCCCCGCTGTCTGCAAAATGCATGTTCTGGGCGGCTACTTCAACCGGAACCCCCTTCAGGTGTGCCACCGCCTCAGGCAGGTTCACAAAGGGCGGGGCTACCATGACGGCCACACTGGTCTGCGGCAGGTCTGCCACCAGGTCCTTCAACAGGGAACGCGTCCCTTCCAGGTCTTTGTTCATTTTCCAGTTACCGGCTACGATTTTAGTTCTCATAATTCAGCTTGATTTTGTTTTTGTCGTTCCTGAAATCCCCTGACTTCTTCCAGGGTGTAGATCTTATAAGGTTCCCCATCCAGAAGGTCAAGGGCATATGCTTCAATGGTCTGTCCAAACCCGGCTTCCTTACGGCGGGCATTCACGTTTTCCGGATCTTCAACCGGCCAGATCAGATGTACCTCCTCCGAAGTTCCCCAAAAATAGGTCATGGCCTGGGTCCCGTATCGCTGGGGCATTCCCCGGTCCATAAGGGAGCGGTCCAGCATCATGGCATACAGCCGGAACGGGAGTTCTCCGGTCTCTGCCGCTATTTTAATCTGCGGCAGGAAGTCGTCAATGCGGTCCGAATGCTGGATCACATACCAGGCGGCCCGGTTGGTCGGTTCGCCCACCAGGCTTTTCCCGGGATAGCCGTATTGGGCCAGGACCGAGTCAATAAAGACGATGTTCTGCTGGTCGAGCTGCCACTGTTTGCCCATATCCTCAGGGGTCATGTTGTTCGACCGGTATTGCTGGTCCAAAACCTGGATGCTGTCCAGGGCTTTTTTCAAAGGAGTCAGGTACCGTCTTTCCTCAGGGATGTCCGGGATTTCGAGATCCGACAAGTCGTTGAAATGGAGTTTCTGGACAATGGTACCTTTTTCCAGCCGCAATACGCCCGGGTTGGAGCGGACAATGGTCTTCAGGGCCGTCATATCCGTAAAATAGAACGGGAATCGCAGGTCGTAGGCCTCCCTGAGCGGCCCTGTTTCCTCCGCGGAGGAGGCGGACAGCCCCACGACGGAATACCCCCGTGCCAACGCCGTATCGGTAACCGCTTTGATGGATTCAAAAGCCTCCACCCTGCTTTTTCCCAGATCGTAGGCAACCACCAGCAACAAGTTCGGTCGTTTCAGGATGGCGGATGCCAGGTCCACCCCATCGTACTCCATGGTCAGGTCATGGATGGGGGGTTCGTATCCGGGCTGTACCTCGCGGGTCCCTTCCAGGTCGATGAACTCTCCCTCCACCTGGGGATAGTCCCCCAGGGTGGTGATGATCTTCTCTTCCCCATCCACCCGGAATTTCCAGTCGTATTCGTAGACCGCTTTGGGGGCATCCGCCGGAATGGTCATGCTTTCAGGGATGTTGGCCCCCAGGTGGTACGGGCGAAAATCCACCACAGGCAGGTGGTTCAATACGTGGTTTCCGAACAGAATGCAGGCTATAAGGGCTGCCAGGGTCACCCCCAACCGAAATCGGGGAGTGCCCAGGGGCTTGATGAATTTCTCCCCTGCAATCAGGATCAGGATCAGGACCAGCAGGAAGACGTCCTTGCTGAAGGACTGCCAGGGGGTCATCTTGACCGCATCCCCGAAGCAGCCACAATCGGTGACCTTGTTGTAATAGGCTGAATAAAAGGTCAGGAAGGTAAAAAACACGATGGTGGCCAGCAGCGTCC
>JAWWDW010000468.1:0-2261 GCA_033719735.1 Robiginitalea sp.
GACCTGTATCTGATCCCCATCCTGGTCGGGGTGAGTTTGGTCGGTACGTTTCTGGGCAAGAAGATCCTGGACCATGTCCGGCAGGAGCAATTCCAGCAAATAGTGCTCTACCTTTTGTTGTTCATCGGCCTGATTACCCTGGCCATACACCTGTTTGGGCTGCAGCTGGCCCCGGTACTTTAAGAACCGGAGATAGCCCTGGAGACGGGTTGGTTGTAAAACAGGTTGCACGGGTCGCCTGTTTTTGTGTAATTTTCTCATCCAAATCGATGGCGAATGGAGTTTATCGACTATTATAAAGTGCTGGGGATTTCCGAAAAGGCTTCCGAGAAGGAAATCAAAAGCGCCTACCGCAAACTGGCCCGGAAGTATCATCCGGACCTGAACCCGGACGATCCGGAGGCCGAACGCAAGTTCAAACAGGTCAACGAGGCCCATGAAGTGCTCAGCGATCCTGAAAAGCGCAAGAAGTACGATCAGTACGGAAAGGACTGGCAGCATGCCGAGGAATTCGAGAAGGCCCGCAAATCACGTGAGCAGGCAGGAAGCTATGGGCAGTATACGTATTCTTCAGGGCCCGAGAGTGACTTTTCGGATTTCTTTGAATCCATGTTTGGGGGGTTCTCCTCCGGGCGCGGCCAAAGGGGCAGGGGGTTCCGGGGGCAGGATTTCAATGCCAGCCTGACGCTGGACCTGCGGGAGGTCTACCAAACCCATAAGCGGACCCTTACGGTGGGGGAGCGGAATATTCGGATCACCATTCCCGCCGGGATCGAAGACGAACAGACCATCCGGATCAAGGGATACGGTGGACCCGGCATAAACGGTGGCCCCAGTGGAGACCTGTACATCACCTTCCACCTGACGAATTCCACCGGGTTTAAACGGAAAGGCGCCAACCTCTACAAAACCGTGGAATTGCCCCTGACCACAGCCGTACTGGGAGGGGAGCTGACCGTGGATACTTTTAACGGAAAGGCCAAACTGAAGGTAAAGCCACTCACCCAGAACAACGCCCGGGTTAAACTGAAGGGCAAAGGGTTTCCGGTATATAAAAGCGAAGGGCGCTTCGGGGACCTCTTTATCACCTATGAAGTAGTCCTGCCCAGGGAGCTTACGAAAGAACAAAAGGAATTGTTTGAATCCCTCAGGGCCACAAATCTCTAAGTTTATGACACTTCAGAAATACATTCGAATCACGGATTTTTGCCAGGGCCATGCCCTGCAGGAATCCTTCCTGTACCAGTTGCACGAGGTGGAGCTGATCGAGATCCTTGAAGTGGAACAACAACCGGTGATCCGGCAAAGCCAGCTCGACCGGCTCGAGCGCCTGGTGCGTTTGCACCGGGATCTGGAAATCAGCCCCCAGGGGCTCCTGGCGGTGGACCATTTGCTGGATCGCATGGAAGCGCTGCAGGAAGAAGTCCTGGAACTTCGCCGCAGGCTCAACCGCTGGGAATAGGCGGGTTCAGTTCCCGCCGATGATCCGTCCGTCTTCCATCTCCAGGATGCGGTCTGTCCTGCGGGCAAAATCCGGGTCGTGGGTGACCACCAGCAGGGACAGCCCTTCTTCCTCCTTCAATTTTTTAAAGATCTGAAACACATTTTCCGAGTTGTAGCTGTCCAGGTTCCCGGTAGGTTCATCCCCCATCAGGATGGACGGGTTGTTGATCAGGGCCCGTGCGATCGCAACCCGCTGTTTTTCCCCTCCCGAGATCCTGGAGGCCCTGTTATCCGCGAGTTTTTCAATGTGCAGCATGCGCAGTTTTTCAAGGGCGTCTTCCCGGATTTCCTCATGTGATTTCAGCCCCAGCTTTTGGGCCGGAAGCATCACGTTGTCCAAAACGCTGAAGTCCAGCAGGAGGTAGTGGAACTGGAACACAAAGCCAATATGGCGGTTCCGCAGGCGGGAAAGCTCGTTTCTGGATTGTCCGGTGACCAGGTCCCCTTTCAGATACAGCGAGCCCGTATAATGCGTGTCCATGGTCGACAGGATATAGAGGAGGGTGGATTTCCCGGATCCTGATTTTCCCATGATACTGGTGAATTCCCCTGAAGGCAGGGTAAAACTAATGTCTTTCAGGACGTGGAAGCGAACCGGTTTCTCAAAGTATTTGTCGATATGTCTGGCTTCAAGTACGGGGGTCATGGGGTGTTAATTTCCGCGGATAATCCGCACGGGGTCCACTTTTTTTGCTTTGGCCGAGGGCAGGTAGCCGGCTATGAAAGTCGAGATCAGCGCAAAGGAAATCCCGATGATA
>JAWWDW010000469.1:0-2260 GCA_033719735.1 Robiginitalea sp.
AGACCGAGGCCCCCCTGCTGATCAAAGCTTACCTGGAAAAAATGAACCGCTCCGAGATCCTCCTGGTGATGGTTGGGGGCATGGCCACGGTGGCAGGAGGTGTGCTCGCCGCCTACATCGGGTTTCTGGGGGGAAATGACCCGGCGCTGCGCCTGGAATTTGCCCGCCACCTGATCGCCGCTTCCGTGATGGCGGCCCCAGGGGCCATAGTCATCTCTAAGATGCTGCAGCCCCAGACCGAAGCCGTGGACGCCGAAATACGGGTTACGGCGGACAAGATCGGGAGCAACCTGCTGGATGCCATTGCAAACGGGACTACCGAAGGCCTGAAACTTGCCGTCAACGTCGGGGCCATGTTGCTGGTTTTCGTGGCCTTTATCGCCATGATCAACGGCATCCTCGGCTGGGTGGGGGACTGGAGTAGCCTCAACACCTGGATCGCCAGCAACACCGCCTATGGGTCCCTTTCCCTGGAGGCCATCCTTGGCGCCCTGTTCGCCCCCCTCATGTGGCTGATCGGCGTGGAGGGAAATGACATCCTGATGATGGGACAACTCCTCGGGATCAAGCTGGCAGCCAGTGAATTTGTGGGATACATCCAACTGGCGGAACTGAAAGACATGGCCAGCGCCACCCACCTGGGATATCAGAAATCCGTCATCATGGCCACGTACATGCTCTGTGGTTTTGCGAATTTTGCCTCCATTGGTATCCAGATCGGGGGGATCGGTTCCCTGGCCCCGGACCAGCGCAAGACGCTTTCCGAGTTCGGGCTCACGGCCGTTCTCGGGGGCACCCTGGCATCCCTGCTTTCCGCTACCATGGCCGGGATGATCCTGGGGTAAACGGGTTTTCAAAAGAGTGCCGTTCACACAAATGATATGACATACCGCGATTTCCCCAAAGTTGAATTGCACCTCCACCTGGATTGTTCCCTCAGTTTTGAAGTGGCCCGCCAAATTCGTCCGGGCCTGAGCCGGGAGGAATACGAAGAAAACTTCATTGCCCCCCCAAAATGCACGGATTTGGCCGATTACATTTCCAGGGCGGTCAAGGGGTTTGAACTCATGCAGACACCGGAACAGCTACGGCTGGTGACCCTGGACCTGTTCCGGCAATTGCGGGAGGACCGGGTGGTATACGCCGAGATCCGCTTTGCCCCCCTGCTCCATACCCAGCAGGGCCTGAGTCCGGAACAGGTGGTGGAAGCCGTGCTCGACGCCAGCAGGGAAGGCATCCGTGAGAGCGGGGTGGAAGCCCGGCTGATACTTTGTACCCTGAGGCGGTTCGATGAACAACAGAGCCTGGATACCGCACGGTTGGTGGAAAAATACCACGGCACCCTTGTGGCAGGCCTGGATATCGCGGGGGATGAGGCCGGCTATCCCATCGATGCACATGTAAAGGCCTTTGAATTTGCCCTCAGCCGGGGGATTCCCTGTACGGCCCACGCCGGGGAAGCCAAAGGCGCAGGCAGTGTATGGGAAACCCTGCACCACCTGCATCCCCGACGGATCGGACATGGGGTGCGGAGCATTGAAGACGAAAAACTGCTGGATTTTATACGCGAAAAAGGGGTACACCTGGAGGTATGCCCTACCAGCAACATCCAGGTGGATGTTTTTGACAGGATGGAAGACCACCCCGTGGACCTTCTTTTTAAAAGCGGACTGTCGCTCAGCATCAATACCGATACCCGCACCATATCGGACACTACCCTTGAAAAGGAGTACGCCAAATTGGAAAATACCTTCAACTGGACCCCCGAACATTTCAGGCAATGCAACCTGCAGGCCATAACCCATGCGTTTGCCCCACCCGAAGTAAAAGCGCACATCCGCCGGCTCCTGACCGCTGCCTATGCCTCCGAAACATAGGGTTGCCACAGGTTGATAAGCTGTGGAAAAAAGCTTTTTGCCCACATTCGAAAACCCCCGGTGAATCCGTACTTTTGGGCGATGCCCGGGTGTCAGTCACTACCCGGGCACCTTTAGCAGCAACCCTATGAAGCAATATCACGACCTTTTGAAGCACGTGCTCCAGCACGGCACCCTGAAATCCGACCGTACAGGAACGGGAACCCTTAGTGTTTTCGGGTACCAGATGCGGTTTGACCTGGCGGAAGGGTTCCCCCTGGTTACCACCAAGAAAATCCATGTGAAATCGGTCATCCACGAATTGCTTTGGTTTCTGAAAGGGGATACAAATGTGAAATACCTGCAGGAAAACGGGGTGCGGATCTGGAATGAATGGGCCGATG
>JAWWDW010000470.1:0-2243 GCA_033719735.1 Robiginitalea sp.
AAGGTAACCGAAGCGAACTACATTCCGGGTACCCAAATCCTGAAAGTGGTCCTGGAGAACCAAACCAGTTCAGACCTGCTTTTTGAAAATATGATGCCCTATACCTTTTATAGCAGTTCCCCCGTATTCGAGATCCCTGCCGGTGGCACCTATACCCTTCAGATCAAAACCCTGGATGTAAAAGATTCGGTAAAACTGGCCCTGAAAGCCCTGGGGGCCTACGCCGCTCCGAAACAACACCCGATCGTAACCTGGGACATTACGGTGGAGGGTGACGGAAATTAATCCGTTCCGTCTACGTAGTCCTGGAGGTAGGCATACCTGGGGGTGAGGGCGCCATTACGGGTCATCCGTGCCCTTTCCAGAACCCCTTCGGCATCCCCGTCGAAAAACGCGGGGATCACGTATTTGGCAAAGGCGGCTCCAAAGCCCTCGCTGGCATCGCGCGGGAGTTCAGCGGGCAGGTTGTCCACGGCCATTACGGCAACCGCACCGCGATTCCTGAAATCTGTTTCGGACCGCGTGACCGGGTCGTATCCATAAACCGGATCCGCGATGGTGGAAGCCCTTATGGTGGGGGCTACGGGTCCATTGATATCGCAACTGATATCGGCGATCACGCGAATGCGGAAGTCCGGGTGGTAGACATCCTCCCGGGTGATCAGGTAAGGCGCCCCTTCCCCGTAAAAATGCCCGGCTATAAAGAAATCCGTGACTCGTGAAAAGCGGAAGAAGTTGGAGGTGTATTGTTCCGGGTGTGCGATAAAATCTTCCTTGCTCCCGCGAACCCCGTCTTTTCGCTTGTTGTAAAAGGAAGCATCGATCTGGCAGTAGACCGGCTCCTCGAATTCATTTTCCAAATACTCGTTTACGGCCACTTTCTTAAGGCCCATTCCATCGAGCATTTCCCGGGCCCCGCTCCCCACCCGGCCCCTTCCGGTCAGCAGGATTTTAACAGGGGGCATTTCAATGTGCCTCAATTCCCGGATCAGGGCTGCCTGGTCGGGCAGGGCTTCGGCCTTCGGCAATTCAAAGATCCCGTGTTTCAGGCCAAAAGCCCGGAACCCGTTGTAGGCGCCTACGATCCCGGCATACCTTCCGAAGGCCACAAGGCGTCGGCCCTTGGGGTTGGTAAGGACCTCGTGGTCGTAGAGTTCGATATTCTTGCGCAGGACCGCCCGGAGCAATTCCCGGTTGTAGGGTTGCTTTTTGATGGTATGGGAGAAAAAGAAATATTTTTTTCCGGGGATCAGGGCTTCGATGGGAACCTCCTTGACCCCCAGAAGTACCTCGCAATCCTGCATTTCCCGGACTACGGGGATCCCGGCCTGGCTGTACTCGGCATCCAAAAAAACCCGGACAGGGGAAGATTCCACCCTGATTTCGGCTTGCGGAAACTTTTTCAAGACTTTCTGACAGGCTGTTGGGGACAGGACCACCCGGTGGTCCGGGGGATTCTTGCGTTCCCTGATCAATCCGAATATCATCTGCAGGTTTGGTATGAAATTTGCTCAAAAATAGGTGGAATTGAAAGGGTATGCAAATAGATACGACCGGCAAAGCATCACCTGGGCAATCCCCGGAAAAAAGGTATCTTTGCGATCCGTTTGCCCGAAATACCACGTATGTACAAGGGCGCGTTCATTGAAATTATGGGGCCGACTGGTTTTGACAGCGAGACCAGTGGCGATGTAAGCATGCCGAGCGCTGGGATACAGCTCGTAAATCTCATGACTCAACTTTTTTAAATGGCGAGTCTAACTACGCTTTAGCTGCCTAACAGACTGAATTACAGTAAGTCTTGGCCTAGTCCCGCAAGGCGGGAATGCTAAATGTCCCCGGGTAGCCCTTGTTGACGGCGACCCTTCCGGGGGCACCATAAAAGTCAACATAGTGCGGACAGGGCTTCGATGTCCGCATAAACCTAAAGAAGCTAAGCGCGTAATGGGCGGTTTTTGGTCAGTTGCGCGCCGACAACCAAACAAAAACTAAGCATGTAGAAAGCATGGTCATTGCTTGTTTGGACGAGGGTTCGAATCCCTCCGGCTCCACGATCAAGCGCAAACCCCGCCGGGTATCCGGCGGGGTTTCGTGTTTCTTGGAACCGCGTCAAGCTCGCTTGAACGCGGGGAAAAGGAACTCGAAACCGCCATGGCAAGGCCAGGGCTGGGTTTGCATTTGCAGGACGGGAACTCAAGGGATCACAGAGCCTGCCTGTTGGCAGGCGAAGGTAATCCCTCCGG
>JAWWDW010000471.1:0-2241 GCA_033719735.1 Robiginitalea sp.
ATTGTGGATGGGGCCGGAAAACTCATTGGCATCGTCACCAACCGGGACCTCCGTTTTGAAAAGAACAACGACCGTCCCATCTCAGAGGTGATGACCTCTGAAAACCTGGTTACCGTAGGGGAAGGGACCTCCCTGGAAGCGGCCGAGGACATCCTTCAGGAAAACAAGATCGAAAAGCTTCCGGTAGTCGATAAGAATGACAAGCTGGTAGGCCTGATCACCTTCCGGGACATTACAAAACTAACCCAGAAACCCATCGCCAACAAGGACAAGTTCGGGCGGTTGCGGGTTGCAGCAGCACTGGGAGTTACCGGAGATGCCCTGGAACGGGCTGAAGCCCTGGTGGGTGCCGGCGTGGATGCCGTGGTGATCGATACGGCCCACGGGCACACCAAAGGCGTGGTCGGGGTGCTGCAGGAGGTAAAAAATGCCTTCCCGGACCTGGAGGTCATCGTCGGCAACATAGCTACCCCCGAAGCAGCCCGATACCTGGTGGATGCCGGGGCGGATGCCGTCAAAGTGGGCATTGGTCCGGGTTCGATTTGTACCACAAGGGTGGTGGCCGGCGTTGGATTCCCACAGTTCTCCGCCGTATTGCAGGTGGCAGCCGCCCTTAAAGGCAGTGGGGTACCGGTAATTGCAGATGGGGGGATCCGCTACACCGGGGACATCCCAAAAGCCATCGCCGCCGGGGCCGATTGTGTCATGCTGGGCTCCTTACTGGCCGGCACCAAAGAATCGCCTGGGGAAACCATCATCTATGAGGGAAGGAAATTTAAATCCTACCGGGGGATGGGATCTGTGGAAGCCATGAAGCACGGTTCCAAGGATCGGTACTTCCAGGATGTGGAGGATGATATCAAAAAACTGGTCCCTGAAGGAATCGTGGGACGGGTGCCCTATAAGGGGGACCTTTTTGAAAGCATCCACCAGTTCGTGGGGGGGCTGCGTGCAGGGATGGGCTACTGCGGGGCCAGGGACATTGCCACCCTCAAGGAAAAAGGCAGGTTCGTCAAAATTACGGCCAGCGGCATCCATGAGAGCCACCCGCATAACGTAACCATTACCAAGGAATCCCCGAATTACAGTCGGTAGGCAGGAACAGGATATTTAAAGGGGGTATTTAGCGGCTTTGCCCGCTGTAGGCCTCCCAGGAAGTGTCCCGGTAAATATTCTCCCCAAAGTAGCGCGCGATCTTCAGAAAGGCATCCGGCTTTTGATAGCCGGGTACGGGGGATAGCATTTTGAGGTTCTCATCCAGGAAGACCACCGTGGGGTAGCTCAACTTGCCCTGTAGCAACGCTGCTGCCAACTGGTGGTAGCCCCTGCGACCCGATGCCACAAAGGTGTAGGTCTTTCCCCCGAATTCGATGGGCTCTTTTTGTTCCGCATCCAGCTTGACCATATAGAAGTTTTCGGTCATATAGGCCGCTACTTCCGCATCCTGAAAGGTATCCTTGTCCATTTTTTTACACCACCCGCACCAGTCGGTGTACACGTCTATGAACATTTTTTTGGGTTCGGCCTCCGTGCTGGCTTTTTGCACGGCTTCCTCCCAGCTCATCCAGGGGACCTTTTGTGCTTGCACGCCTACAACAGGGAGGAGCAGAAAGAATATCAGGAGGTAAAGGGAATTACGTATCATATTCTGATGTTAAGGGCCCGTGGGCCCGTTTAAAAGCTAACGTCCCGGCTGCCGGATTATTTTACCGTAGCCTTTGTTTTTGACGCTTCAAAAAGCGGGCCTGCATCGACCTGGTTCCGGATCAGGTCTTCGAAGGTTTCACGCTCCCGGATCAGGTGTGCCTTTCCTTCGTGCCAGAGGACTTCTGCCGGGCGGTACCGGGAGTTGTAATTGCTGGCCATTGTAAAACAGTACGCCCCGGCGTTCTTAAAACAAAGCAGGTCCCCCTCGGAAATTTCACTGATCCGCCGGTTGCTGCCAAAGGTATCCGTTTCGCAAATATAGCCCACTACGGAATAATACCGCTCTTTGCCACCCGGGTTCGAAATATTGACGATTTCATGGGAGGCCCCGTAGAGCATGGGCCGGATAAGGTGGTTAAAGCCGGAATCCACCCCGGCAAAGACCGTGGAGGTCGTTTGTTTTACCACGTTGACCCGGGCCAGGAACACCCCGGCTTCACTGACCAGGAATTTTCCGGGTTCAAAGGCGAGGGTGAGCGCTTTCCCGTATTCCTTGCAAAACGCATTGAAGCGGCTCCCCAGTTGTTCCCCCAG
>JAWWDW010000472.1:0-2240 GCA_033719735.1 Robiginitalea sp.
AAGGGGATTAACCCCCACGCCTTTCCTTCCGATATTTCCCGTCAGCATGGCCAGGTCGGCAATTTGCATGACGGTAAAAGTCCCCTGGGAGTGTTCGGTCACCCCAAGCCCGTGAAAGGACATCGCATTGGGCACCCGGGCATAGTCATAGGCGGCCGCCCGCACCTGCTCCCTGGGCACCCCAGATACAGCCTCCAGCCTGTCGAGGTCAATGGAGAGGAGTTCCTTTTTGAAGTCTTCGTACCCTTCGGTCCGATTTGCAATAAATGCCTCATCCACCCATCCTTCGCTGACGATATAATACATCATCATATTGAGGACGGCCACATTGGTCCCGGGCCTTAGCGCCAGGTGGTGTGTGGCGTACCGGGCGAGTTCGGTCCTCCGCGGGTCGATCACGATGGATACATTGCCGGATTTCATGGCGAATTGCTTGAGCTTGGCCCCCGTTACAGGGTGGGCGTCCGTGGGATTGGCCCCGATGACCATGATGCAATTCGTATGCCGGAGGTCTTCAATGGAATTGGTTGCCGCACCGGTTCCGAACGTACGCTGCATCCCCAGGGCTGTGGGGGAATGGCATACGCGTGCACATCCGTCTATGTTGTTGGTCTGGATGACCGCACGGAAGAATTTCTGCATCAGGTAGTTCTCCTCATTCGTGCAGCGGGAGGAGGAAATACCCGCCAGGCTGTCCGGCCCGTAGGTTTCCTTATAGTGGGTAAATTTCTCTGTAATGTATTGGTATACCTCATCCCAGCTCACTTTCTCAAACGTACCGTTGCGCCTGATCATGGGGGAATCCAGCCGTTCGGGATGGTTGTAGAACTTAAAGGCGAACCGTCCTTTCAAACAGGTGTGGCCCTGGTTCACCTCCGCGTCATAAGGGGCGGTGATGCTCAGGATTTCCCCGTTGTCGGTGGCGATCTCCAGGTTGCAGCCCACCCCGCAATAGGTACACACGGTACGGGTGGTCTCCGTGGCCTGTACGGACTTGGACTGAAACACATCGGAAATAGCCGAGGTCGGGCACGCCTGGGAGCAGGCGCCGCAGCTCACGCAGTCCGATTCCATAAAACTCTGGTCCAGCCCCTTGATAATCCGGGAATCAAAGCCGCGCCCTGCCATGCTGAGGACAAATTCCCCCTGCACCTCATCGCAGGCACGTACGCAGCGGTAGCAGTTGATACACTTGCTCAAATCGGAGGTCATGTACGGGTGGCTCAGGTCCTTTTCCCTTTGCAGGTGGGTTTCTCCTTCCGGGTAGCGTACCTCGCGGATCCCCACCTGGGCGGCCACATCCTGCAGCTCACAATTCCCGTTTACCTCACAGGTGAGGCAGTCCAGCGGGTGGTCGGTAAGGACGAGCTCAACGATGTTCTTTCGCAATTTTTTGACGCTTGCCGTACTGGTGTAGATGTACTGTCCTTCGGAGACCGGGGTATGGCAGGACGCCATGGTCTTCACAGGGCCCTCTTTTTCCAGGGCCACCTCCACACTGCAGACCCTGCAGGCCCCGAACGGATCTAGGTTGGGCGCGTCGCAAAGGGTGGGTACCAGGCCTGCATCCACCTGGCGCCGGATAAAGGCCAGCATGGTTTCTCCGGGGTGGAACGTGTAGGGTATGTCGTTGATAAAAGCGGTCTTCATATGCGGCTAATTTGTAAAATAGCGGTCCATTTCGGGTTTAAAATACTCCAGGATATTGAGGATGGGCAGGGGGATGCCGCCCCCGTGTGCACAGAGGGAGCCTTCTTCCAGGGTCGTCAGCAGGTCGCTGAAGAGGTTTCGGTCGATCTCATAGGAACCTTCCATCGCCTTTTGAGCCATTTCATGCCCCCGCTTTGTGCCCAGGCGGCAGGGAAAGCACTTTCCACAACTTTCATACGCCGCAAAATCCAAAAGGTGGGCGATATAGCGAATCATCGGAAAGTCTTTGGGAATGCTCACGATGGAGGCGTGTCCCAGCAGGAAGCCCGCCTTTGAAAAGGCTTCGAAATCCAGGGTGAGTTCCCCGATCTTTTCTACGGGGACCACCCCTCCCAGGGGCCCTCCGATCTGCAGGGCTTTTACCGGGGACCTGAACCCGCCACCGAGGTCTTCGATTACGGTTTTCAAGGGGGTTCCCATCACCACTTCATAGACCCCGGGACGCTTGAAAAAACTGTCCAGGCTTACGAGTTTGGTCCCGGAGGAGCGGGCCGTCCCGATGTTTTTCCAGGCGGCGGCGCCCTGGCTGA
>JAWWDW010000473.1:0-2238 GCA_033719735.1 Robiginitalea sp.
CAATCCTGATCCGGTAGCTGCAGCCCATGACATCCGGGAAACCTTTGGACGGATGGCCATGAACGACTACGAAACCGTTGCCCTGATTGCAGGTGGCCATACCTTTGGAAAGACCCACGGGGCCGCCAGCGATGCTGAATTCCTGGAGGCAGAGCCAGCCGGGGCGCCCATAGAAATGCAAAGCTTGGGCTGGAAGAGCAACTTCAAATCCGGAAAGGGGTCCGACACCATTACAAGCGGCCTGGAAGGGGCCTGGACGGATACGCCCATCAAATGGAGCCACAAGTACCTGGAAAACCTCTTCGGATACGAATGGGAACTGACCAAGAGCCCGGCAGGGGCCTGGCAGTACAAGCCCAAGGACGGGGCCGGGGCCGGAACCGTGCCGGATGCACATGATCCCGACAAAAAACACGATCCCTTCATGCTGGTAACCGACCTGTCCCTGAGGATGGATCCTGCTTATGAGAAGATATCGCGGCACTTCCTGGAAAATCCGGAAGAATTCAAGGAGGCCTATCAAAAGGCCTGGTTCAAACTGACCCACCGGGATATGGGACCGAAATCCCGCTACCTCGGCCCGGAAGTTCCGAAGGAAGACCTGATCTGGCAGGATCCTGTGCCCGCAGCGGATTACGAACTGATCGATGGGAAGGACATTGCGCAACTGAAGAAGACCATTCTGGATTCCGGCCTGAGCGTATCCGAGCTCGTCGGGGCGGCCTGGGCCTCTGCATCCACCTTCAGGGGGTCCGATAACCGGGGCGGTGCCAACGGTGCCCGTGTACGGTTGGAACCCCAGGTGCACTGGGAGGTAAACAACCCCGTGCAGCTTGGGAAGGTTCTGGATGCCCTCACAAAAGTTCAGGAGGATTTCAACAGCGCCCAAAGCGGAAACAAAAAAGTGTCCCTTGCGGACCTGATCGTCCTGGGAGGATGTGCTGCCGTTGAAAAAGCGGCACGGGATGCCGGCCATGACATCACCGTTCCCTTCACTCCTGGGCGCACGGATGCCACTGCCGACATGACGGATCCTGAATCCTTCGAATGGCTCGAACCCATGGCGGACGGATTCAGAAACTACCTGAAACAGAAATTTACTGTAAAAACAGAAGAATTGCTGGTTGACAAGGCCCAGTTGCTGACCCTGACGGCTCCGGAAATGACCGTCCTGGTGGGTGGAATGCGTGCCATGGATGCGAATTTCGACGGTTCCAGCCACGGGGTATTCACGGATAAACCCGGAACGCTGACCAACGACTTCTTCGCCAACCTCCTCGATATGGAGCTGGCCTGGACTGCCGTTGATGCGGATGAGGAAGTCTTTGAAGGGCGCGATCGGAAAACCGGAGAGCTCAAGTGGACCGGAACCCGGGCCGACCTGATCTTTGGTTCGAATTCCGAACTGCGTGCGCTGGCAGAAGTCTATGCCTGTGACGATGCACAGGAGAAGTTTGTAAAGGACTTTGTAAAAGCCTGGAATAAGGTGATGAACCTGGACCGTTTCGATCTGAAATAGGTAAAGGGAATACCCTTTTATGCCAATATGAAGAAGGTGGCCTGGAAACGGGCCACCTTTTTTAGTTGGCAGTTGGCAGTTGGCAGTTGGCAGTTGGCAGTTGGCAGTCGGCAGTCCCGCCTTCGCATCCCGCTTCGTCGGGCAAGGGCAGTAGGCAGTTTAAGGTTTCCCGCCTACACCTGGGTTACACCGGATCGGAAGGTTCAGGCTTATATCCTGTTGAAGCATTAAGGGGACCTCCCACCCCCCCGTGTCCAAAATAAGCCCTTCCCACGAAACGTCATTGCATGTTACAACAGGCCATCCTGCCAGCTCCCTTTAATGCTTTTAGGCTTCGTCGGAAAAGGGCGGATGGGAGTATGAATCCGTTACACTTCGTCCAGGGTTTAAAGTTCAATCCGGAAGTCATCAACCGAAGGTTTTCCAGTGATAGTGGTGGAGCAAGCGGAAATGCGTTTCGCGGGAGCGAAAAGATAGCAAGGAGCTACGACAGCCAACTGCGTTCTGTACGCATGGTCGTATTTGGGGAGGTTCCGGGTTAATTGGCTAATGCTTAGTGGGATATTGCACGATTCGGGTAAAAAAACCGTACCTTCTGGGACGCTATTTTCACAAACAACCTAAAACCAGTGCCATGAAAATCAAAAAAGAAGACATCCCCGTGACCATGGAGGCTCCGGGAACCGTAATGCGGGCCTTGCCCGGGTTTGGAGGCATGA
>JAWWDW010000474.1:0-2233 GCA_033719735.1 Robiginitalea sp.
ACTCCTCTCCACCCTGGGGAACCAGAAAATATTCCTGCCCTCTGCCTGCGGGGGCGGCGGTACCTGCATACAGTGTGAATGCCATGTGCTCTCGGGAGGCGGAGAGGCCCTTCCCACGGAGACCCCCCACTTTTCGAAGCGGGACCTCAATGAAGGCGCACGCCTCGCCTGCCAGGTGAAAGTGAAGCAGGATATGGAAATTACGATACCCGAAGAGGTCTTTGGGATCAAGAAATGGGAGGCGACCGTGGTCCGGAATTTCAACGTGGCTTCTTTCATCAAGGAGTTCGTGGTGGAGATCCCCGAGGATATGAACTACAAGGCAGGGGGCTATATTCAGATCGAAATCCCCCCTTGCGAAATCAAGTACGAGGACATCGATATCACCGCCCACCCTGAAGAACACGACGACCCTGAAAAATTCCGTACGGAATGGGATAAGTTCAACCTTTGGCCCCTGGTGATGAAAAATACGGAGACGGTGGAGCGGGCCTATTCCATGGCCTCCTACCCGGCCGAAGGGCGCGAGATCATGCTGAATGTCCGGATTGCCACCCCGCCATGGGATCGCAGCAAGAACACCTGGATGAGTGTCAACCCTGGCATTGCGTCCTCCTATATCTTTGCCTGCAAGCCCGGGGACAAGGTGACCATTTCCGGACCTTACGGGGAATTCTTCATCAACGAGTCAGAGGCTGAAATGCTCTACGTTGGGGGAGGTGCGGGAATGGCACCCATGCGGTCTCACCTGTATCACTTGTTCAAAACCATGAAGACCGGCCGTAAGGTTACCTTCTGGTATGGAGGCCGTTCCAAACGGGAGCTGTTTTACATCGATCACTTCCGGGAACTGGAAAAGGAATTCCCGAACTTTAAATTCTACATGGCCCTCTCCGAGCCCCTGGAAGAGGACAACTGGAAAGTAAAGGAAGACATAGATGCCCCAGGGGACGGGTTTGTCGGCTTTATCCACAATTGTGTGATCGACAACTACCTGAACCATCATGAGGCACCGGAAGACATCGAACTGTATTTCTGTGGCCCTCCCCTTATGAACAAGGCTGTACAGAAGATGGGTGAGGATTTCGGCATCCCGGACGAAAACATCCGCTTCGACGATTTCGGAGGATAAGCCAACCCATTGGAAATTCAAAAAAACCGGTATGTTTCATATCGGTTTTTTTGGCTAAAAGAAACGCTATGAAAGCATTGACAGAACAGGAACTTCACAACCTGGCGATGAACATCGTCGGAAGGGAACTTCAGGAGGCCGGCTATGAGTTTATGGGCGTAAACAGCAAGCAGGGCAAAAACCCGCAGTTTGTCTGCCTGAAGGAGAAGCAACTCCACTTCATTGTGGTACGGCCCATATCCTTCCCGAAAAACCCGGCCGAATATGATCCGAAGCTTATGAAAAAGGTGAAGGAACACGCCCTTAAATTCGAGGCGCGTACCTACTATGCCGGGGTAGGCCTTTCCAATGCCGAGGATCGGAACCTGCCGGTATACCTGAATGAGAAATACGTCGTGGAATATGAAGGCCTTATCGAAATTTAAGAAGTATTTCATCGGCTTGTCGGTGCTGCTGGGGGTGGCCTGTGGTCCTTCTAACCCGGTGCAGGAGCAGGTCTATCAGGGAGGAGCCCTCGGGACTTCCTATGCCATTAAGATTTTTGCTTCCGACACTGCAAACCTGCAGGCGGAGATTGATTCTGTGTTCCGCGTTTTGAACCAGTCGCTTTCCACGTACCTCCCTGACTCCGACATCAGCCGAATTAACCAGGGGGAAGACTCCATCGTGGTCGATGCGATGTTCCGGGAAGTTTTTCAGGCCTCCGGTGTTATTTTTTCCCGCACCAACGGGTATTTTGATCCCACGGTGGGCATCCTTGTGGATGCCTGGGGTTTTGGACCGGGACCTGCCCTGGAGATGGACAGCACACGGGTGGACAGCCTGCTGCGTTATGTGGGTTTTGACAAAGTACGCCTGGGCGACGACGGTCGGGTCGTGCGGGAGGTGCGCGGGGTACGCCTGGATTTCAATGCAATTGCAAAAGGCTATGCCATCGACCGCCTGGCAGTAATGCTGGAAGCGAAAGGGATTGCCGATTATCTGGTTGAAGTAGGGGGGGAGCTCCGGGCCAGCGGCACCAACCGCGCCAAAAAAAGCCCCTGGGTCGTCGGGATTGACGACCCGCAGGCCCCGGAAGGCAGGGTCATCAAAAAGATCATA
>JAWWDW010000475.1:0-2229 GCA_033719735.1 Robiginitalea sp.
GGAGGATGTCATCCTGTTTTTAAGAGCGCTGAAACTGGAATACCAGGGCCTTCAAAATTATGCGGGCACCTTGAGCAAAACCTGAAGGCTGTCCAATGACTACCTGCCTGTAGCAGCTTCTCGACCCTGGCAGGGAACCAAGCCCCCGATTTAAGCACTTAATCAGGAATTTATCTTTTTGTATCGAAACTTTTGACCTGCTACGAAAACGTTTTCGTACCCTTGAAAAAAAAATCCTGATGACCGTAAAACACGACCGACCAAAAGATTTCATCATCTTCCTGGATAGGATAGGGATGTCCGATTTGCCAAGGGTAGGCGGCAAGAACGCTTCCCTGGGGGAAATGATCAAAAACCTGAGAGATAAGCATATAAAAGTTCCCAATGGCTTTGCCGTTACGGTAGATGCCTTCGATGCCTTCATTGAGGAAAACAAACTAAAGGGAATTATTGAAAAGGCCCTTGCCCAGGTGGATGTTTCGGATATTGTAAGCCTTCGTAAGACTGGCTCTGAAATACGGAAACAAATTTCCAACGGGCGGTTTCCGGTTTCTGTGGAAAAGGCCATCTTGAAGTCGTATTACCAGTTATCGGAAATCTATGGGCAGGACGCCACGGATATCGCGGTTCGCTCATCGGCAACTGCCGAGGACCTGCCAGATGCCTCCTTTGCGGGTCAGCAATCGACCTACCTGAATATCAGGGGCGGGGAGATGCTGCTTACGGCCATCCGCAGCTGCTTCGCCTCCCTGTTTACCGACCGGGCCATTTCCTATCGGTCATCAAGGGGGTTTGACCATTTTGCCGTTAAGCTGTCGGTCTGTGTTCAAAAAATGGTCAGGTCCGATTTGGGGGTTTCCGGGGTGGCATTCTCCCTGGATACCGAAAGCGGCTTCAAGGATGTGGTCTTAATCAATGGAGCTTATGGCCTTGGTGAACTGGTAGTCGGGGGGGAAATTGTGCCGGACGAGTTCCTGGTATTCAAACCGACTCTGGCCAAAGGAGCCAGGCCCATTATCGAGAAGAAAATGGGCAAAAAGAACCATAAAATGGTGTATGGGAACAAGCCGTTTGAGACCGTGCGGAAAGTACGGGTGGATAAGGCGCAACAGGGAAAATTTTGCCTGGATGATCGGCAAGTGCTCAAGCTGGCTAAATGGGTGCAGGAGATAGAGGATCACTATACCTCTTTACATGGCAAATGGTGCCCTATGGATATTGAATGGGCCATTGACGGCCTTTCCAACGAATTGTACATTGTCCAGGCCAGGCCCGAAACCATCCATTCTCAAAAACAGGAAGCGTTCCTGAGGGAATATGAAATTTCAGATAAGAACACGGAGAGGGACCTGATCCTGGAAGGGGTGGCTGTCGGAGACAAGATAGGCGCAGGTTCTGTGCGCAGAATTTTTACCCTCGATGGCAGGGATGGCAGTTCCGATGAGACTGAATTTAAAGAAGGGGAGATTTTGGTCACTGAAATGACAGATCCCGATTGGGAACCGCTTATGAAAAAAGCTGCTGCCATCATCACCGAAAAGGGAGGAAGGACCTGCCATGCGGCCATTGTAGCCAGGGAAATGGGGGTTCCCGCCGTGGTGGGGGCCGTCGGTGCGGGCAACCTATTAGAAGACGGCCAGCAAATAACGGTATCCTGTGCAGAAGGGAGTGTGGGTAAGGTGTATGGGGGTACCATCGATTTCAGGATGGTTCAGACCGCATATTCCGATTTTCCTTCCACCAAAACCCCGGTAATGATGAACATAGGTTCTCCTGAACTGGCATTCCAATACAGCAAGATACCCAATGCAGGGGTAGGACTTGCCCGGCAGGAGTTTATCATCAACAACCATATCAAAGTACACCCCCTGGCGCTGCTAAAGCACGGGGACCTGAAAGACCGGGCACTTTCCGAAACGATTTCAAATTTGATGGTTGGCTACGAATCCGAGAAGGACTTCTACGTCAACAAGCTTGCCCAGGGCGTGGCAAAAATCGCCGCTGCCTTTTACCCGAAAAAGATCATTACCAGGCTGTCCGATTTTAAATCCAATGAATACTTCAACCTGTTGGGGGGTAAATATTTTGAACCCGATGAAGAAAACCCCATGATCGGCTGGCGCGGGGCCTCCAGGTATTATTCGGATGAATTTCGAGAGGCTTTCAACTGGGAATGTGAAGCCCTGAAAAAAGCCAGGGATGAATTTGGGCTGGATAATATTACGATCA
>JAWWDW010000476.1:0-2226 GCA_033719735.1 Robiginitalea sp.
AGCCATTTGTCGGCCAGGGCATCCGGCAGGATGAGCGGCATCCTGGGTCCGGCCAGTTTCGGGTTGTTGTGGATACGGGCCATCATCGGGTTCCCTTCCGTGGTGACAATGCTGAAGGTGGTCAGCACCTCCCCGGTCTCCGGGTCTGCCCAGTCGTTGTAAAGGCCCGCAAAAACCATGGGCTTCCCATCACGTCGATGGATATAATACGGGTAGGTTTTCCCCTTGTGGTGGTGGTGTTCGTAGAACCCGTCCACATAGATGAGGCAACGGTTATCCCGGGCTGCTTTGCGGAAGGAAGGTTTCTCAAAGATGGTCTCCCCCCTTGCATTCAGGGTTTTGTTCCAAAGCTTGCGGCCCTGCTCCCAGTCCCGTACCCAGTGGGGTACCAGGCCCCAGGTGGCCACAATGGGATAGTCCGGGCTCGCATCCGTATAGATGAGCAATTTAGGGTGGCTGAAACCGGAGGCGTGGTAGAGCGGCAGGTCTGTAAAGGGCAGTAATTGCTCCCGGATCTGATCAGCCGCTTCTGCATCCCCGCGTCGCTCGGCCCTTTTTAACTGGGCCTCGAGGCTGGCTTTGATGTCATAGCACATAGAAAAGCAATTGTCCGGGGGAATATGCGCCCCCCTACCCACGATCAAGTTACGAGATAGGCCTGCATTTTCCAAGCAGTTTCCGCAACCCCGCGTTCGCTTATGAGGCCTGAAAAACCTCAGCCCGGAATCATGTCCTTGCGGTCCTTCTCAGGAAACGGTCCAGAAGGAAGCCAAAAAACACGCCCAAGGGCAAAAGAGCCGTGATCTTGACCAGGTTCCAGTAATAGACCGATGCCCGCGTACTGCCCCGGAATTCCTCCTGTGGCTTAAAGGAGTACGACCAGTTCCCCGCGAGGTAAAAACTGGCCAGGGGCCATGCCACGGCAAGGATCAGGGAGACCAACCAGAGCCCTTTGAGGATTCGTTGCAACAGCGTAGTGGCTTGCATCAACCCCGGGAACAGAAAATACACCAGGGCCGGGAGGCTAAGCAATCCAAACCAGGTAATAAGGGTTCCCCATGGCATTCCAAGGGGGTCTGAAACGGGCTGGACCAGTACTGGGGAAGCTGTGACCAACAAAAAGGAAGCGGCACAAAACACCACCAGTGAAAGGACCAATCCCAGGGTTCTGACAGACATATTATGGCAATTAAGGATTTCCCTTGTTTTCCAATTCCGCACGGCGAATGGGCATTCCATCTATAAGCGCCCACAGGGTCTCCAAAGGGACAAAGGAAGGCGTATCCAGCTTAACACCCCCGTCCAGGCCGATCAGCACCAGCCTGAAACCGGTTGTGGCATCCGTTTTGGCAAACCTGTCTTGAACGCCCGACCGCCATGGTCCTGCAGGCATCACCATGGAATAGCGGTTTTCGACTACGGTAAAGACCACGAGCTTACGCGCTTCCAGCTCCCCGGGACCCTCCTGCAGGGCACGGGTTTGCCGGATGTATTCCGGGTTCTTTAGGTCCCCGGTGATCAGCAGCAATACCCGGTCACGCCACCGGTGCGGCTCGAGGTTCTGAGCCTCCAGGGATTGAAGCAATCCACTGATGAAAAAGAGCATCAATAAAAACCGTATGCCTGTGGCCTTCAAAATAAATGCATTTATGGGTACAAGAATAGACATATGCCTATTGCAGTGCAAATTTCACCTGCACCCCGGCCTCCACTTTGATTTTGTCAAAATCCGAGGGTAGGGCCACATATACGGTTTCCGGTTCGTCGGCGGCCATGGACACTGTCGGAGTCCTTCCCTTCATGCTGTTATACACGGAAAACCCGCTGTCTGAGATGAACAGGGCCTTCCCGAGGGACTGTCCAACAGCCTCCACCATGATACGACCCTGTCGCCGGGCCCTTTGGACGGCCCGGGCCTTCAGGGTCTCCCTAAGGAGGTCCATCTGAGCGTACTCCGTGCGGTCCAGGCGGACATTGGAGATCCCAATGCCCTCCAGTTCGTACAGGACCCTTCCCGCTGTGGGGGCATCGTATACCAGTAATTCAAAAACCTTTTCTTTTAAGATATCCTGCTTGCGAAGGAAGTACTTTTGAAAATCACTGGAGAGGTCGGAGACCGTCAATTGTTTTTCCAGGTCGATACCCAGGCCCCGTAGCCGGTCACCCATGCGCCTTTCCAGTTCCTCCAGGGAGGTTTTGCCTTTGGAGTCGCTCTCCTGAAGCCGG
>JAWWDW010000477.1:0-2225 GCA_033719735.1 Robiginitalea sp.
AGCCCCGCCTGGAGCAATGGAACCAGGGTTTTGACCGCCACGCGCTCCACATCCCCCACAAACCCGTAATCAATATCCCTGACCGGGCGCTTAACCGCACGGATCAGGTCGGCATCGGCACCGCTGAGGCCAATGGCATTACACCCGAGGGACTGTAAGCGGGCTACCAGGGTTTTGTTGGCCCAGCCACCGTATACCATGGTCACCACCTCCAGGGTTTTGGCATCGGTGATCCGCCTGCCGCTTTTAAGATTCGGTTCGATCCCGAGGGCACGGCTGACCTCACTGGCCCGCTTCCCACCACCGTGTACCAGGATGCGCATCCCCTGCATGGAAGCAAAAGCCCGGCTGATTTCATCCAGCAGGGCGTCGTCTTCCAGAAGGGCCCCTCCGATTTTTACCACTGTGAGTCGTTCTTTCATTCCATCAGGTGTTTTAAAGTGCCTCCAGCATGTGTAAAAGGGCCAGCTGGGCTGAAAGGGTGCGGTTGGAAGCCTGCTCGAGGACCAGGGAGTTGCCCCCGTCCAGCACGGCATCTTCCACCACCACATTTCTCCGCACGGGCAGGCAGTGCATAAACCGTGCGCCTGCCAACTTTTTACGGGTCATCATCCAGGCCGGGTCTTCCGTGAGGACCTTTCCGTATTCCCTGAAGCTGCTCCAGTTTTTTACATAGACAAAATCGGCCCCCTCCAGGGCTGTATTTTGGTCGTAGATGGGCTGGTAGTCCCCCACCTGGGCCGCATCCAGTTCATATCCTTCCGGATGGGTAATGAGCAGTTCCACCGGCATTCGCCTCATCATCCGAACGAACGAATTCGGAACAGCCTGAGGCAATGCCCTTGGGTGCGGCGCCCAGGAGAGGACAACTTTTGGCCGTTCCTTTTTGGTATGTGAAACCAGGGTCAGGGCATCGGCCAGGGCCTGGAGGGGATGGGCGGTTGCGCTCTCCAGGTTCAGCAAGGGGACCCCGGCATAGGTGGCAAAACCGCGGAGGACGTTTTCTGCCCGGTCTTTTTCGGGGTCTTTCAGGCCGGCGAAGGCGCGTACCCCGATCAGGTCTGCGTACTGCCCGACCACGCCTGCGGCCTCCCTGATGTGCTCGGCGGCCCCGCCATCCATGCGGGTCCCATCCTCCATTTCCAGATTCCAACCCTCGGCCCCGAAATTCATGACCATCACTTCAAGCCCGAGCAAGCGGGCTGCTTTCTGGGTGCTTAGTCGGGTGCGCAGGCTGCTGTTGAAAAACAGCAGGCACAGGGTTTGTCCTTTCCCCAGCTCCCTGTAGCGGTCCGGGGCTGCCTTCAGTTCCCTTCCTTTACGGAGCCAATGCTCCAGGTCCGTAATGTCATCGATGTTCAGAAAGTGGTTCATTGCAGTTCTTTTTGGAGGGCTTTGAACAACAGGTCAAAGGCCTTTCGATCGATGCTGAGGGACGGCAGGATCCTCAGCAGGTTTTTGTTTTTCGAGCTCCCTGTAAAAATCCGGTGTTCCTCGATGAGTTTTCTCCGCAAGGCTGCGATTTCAAAATCGAATTCCAATCCCAGCATCAGTCCCCGTCCCCTGACTTTTGGAGGTCCCGGGAGGCCTTCAGCCTTTTGGCGGAAGTAGGATTCCATAGCCCTGGCGTTGAGAAGGAGCCCTTCCTTTTCGAGCACCTCCAGGACCGCAAGGGAAGCGGCACAGGCAAGGTGGTTGCCCCCGAAGGTGGTACCCAGCAATCCGTATCTCGCCTTAAACTCCGGATGGATCAGGATGCCGCCAATCGGGAATCCGTTGCCCATTCCCTTGGCCATGGAGATGATCCCGGGACGAATATCCGTGCACTGAAAGGCGAAGAAGTCACCGGTCCTTCCAAAACCGCTTTGAACTTCGTCGGCAATCAAAACAGCCCGGTGCTTCTTGCAGAGCGCATCCGCTTCCCCGAGGAAAGTTGGGTTCGCAACGGAAAGTCCTCCCACCCCCTGGACGGATTCGAGGATCACCGCACATACATCCCCCTTTGCCAGTTCCCTCTCGAGGGCTCCGGCATCATTCAAAGGGAGGAAGGTGACCTGGTGCTGGGCGTTCAGAGGGGCTATAATAGCCGGGTTGTCCGTAGCTGCCACAGCGGCTGAAGTACGGCCGTGGAAACTGTTTTCAAAGGCGATGACCCGATGGTTGCCCGTTTGAAAAGATGCCAGTTTCAGGGCGTTTTCATTGGCCTCCGCCCCGGAATTACAGAG
>JAWWDW010000478.1:0-2222 GCA_033719735.1 Robiginitalea sp.
CCGGGGTATTCCCAAACCGGGTGGATACCTGGATCAACCGGGTGGAGCATTTCTGGGACGGGACCGACGGGGAGGGGGATTACCAGATCGAAAAGGCCAAGATTGCCATCGCCAGCGGTGGCCTGGTTGGCAATGGGGCCGGGAAAAGTGTCATGAAACACTTTTTGCCCCAGAGTTCCTCGGATTTTATTTACGCCATCATCATTGAAGAGTACGGGCTGGTCGGGGGCTTTTTGCTGATGTTCCTCTACCTGCTGCTCTTATTCCGCATTGTAGTGGTGGCCAACGCCAATGCTTCGGTATTTGGCAAATTACTGGTCATGGGAGTGGGGCTTCCGATCATTTTTCAGGCCCTGATCAATATGGCTGTGGCCGTGGAACTCTTTCCGGTGACCGGGCAGACCCTGCCGCTGATCAGTAGCGGGGGGACCTCCATATGGATGACCTGCCTGGCGATCGGGGTGGTGCTAAGCGCCAGCCGGAAACCAAAGGAAATGAAACCGAAAACAGAAAATACGGGGGAGGAACACCCCCTGGAGGTACTCAGTGGGCAGTTATAGGTTCTTATTGTCCGGAGGAGGTACCGGGGGGCATATCTACCCGGCGGTGGCGATAGCCGATGAGCTCAGGCAAAGGCATCCGGATGCATCCTTTTTGTTCGTCGGGGCCAGGGACCGGATGGAAATGGAAAAAGTACCCCAGGCGGGATATGAGATCCGCGGTTTGCGGATCAGCGGCCTGGAACGAAAAATAAGCTGGAAAAACCTGGTTTTTCCATTCAAACTGATAGCAAGTCTGATGAAGGCAAATGCGATCGTACGGGAATTCAAACCGCACCTGGTGATCGGTACAGGGGGGTTCGCCAGCGGACCCACCCTTCGGATGGCCGCAGCCAGGGGGGTCCCCTGTGTGTTGCAGGAGCAGAATTCCTTTGCCGGAATCACCAACAAATGGCTGGCGAAAAAGGCTTCCCGGGTCTTTGTCGCCTATGAAGGGATGGACCGGTTTTTTCCCCCGCAAACCCTTCGCCTCACAGGCAACCCGGTGCGCAGTGCATTGACCGCCTCCGCCCCGGATCCGGATAAGGCGCGGACTGCTATGGGCCTGAAGGTGGGTAAAAAGACGCTGCTGGTACTCGGGGGAAGCCTCGGGGCCCGGAGGATCAACCAACTGGTGGAAAAAGAGTTGGGTTTCCTGCAGCAGAAAGGGATCCAAATCCTTTGGCAGTGTGGCCGGGGATATTTTGAGACCTACCGGAAATACGAGTCAGAAACCGTTCAGGTCCGGGCCTTTATCCAGGACATGGGCGCGGCATTCGCCGCGGCCGACCTGATTATTTCCAGGGCCGGGGCGGGTTCCGTATCGGAATTATGCCTGGTGGGAAAGCCCGTGCTGTTTATCCCCTCCCCGAATGTGGCCGAAGACCACCAGCGGAAAAACGCCGAGGCCATCGTCGGCAGGGATGCAGCGGTGATGCTGTTGGAATCGGAGCTGGATTCGGACTTTGAAAAGACCTTTGGCGACCTGGTATCAGACCCGGAGCGCATGAAGCTCCTGGGGGAACACATAAAGGGATTGGCCCGGCCGAATGCCACCCGGGACATCGTGGATGAGATCGAAAGACTGCTTGAGAACACATATGGAGCTCGATAGGATACATAGGGTATATTTCATAGGGGCGGGAGGCATCGGGATGTCTGCCCTGGCCCGGTATTTTGTCCGCCTGGGCAAGACGGTAGCCGGGTATGACCGTACCGAATCCCCCCTTACACGGGCCCTTGAATCCGAAGGTGTCAGCCTGCATTATCAGGACCGGGTCGCGGAAATCCCTTCGGCATTCCTCAGGGAAGAAGGCACCCTGGTGGTCTATACCCCTGCCGTACCACCCAACCATTCGGAACTGAACTACTTCATGCGGGCCGGGTATGATGTGCGAAAACGGGCGGAAGTACTTGGGCTGGTCAGCGAAAATACCCGGTGCCTTGCCGTGGCGGGGACCCATGGAAAAACGACCACCTCCAGTATCCTGGCCCATCTCCTGCGGGAGGCAGGCCTTGAAATAACGGCCTTCCTGGGGGGCATTTCCGAGGATTTCGGCAGTAACTTTTTTATGGAGGGTACTGGGATTACCGTGGTGGAGGCAGACGAATTCGACCGTTCCTTCCTTTGGTTACACCCGGAGGTAGCCTGTATTACCTCCATGGATGCCGACCACCTGGATA
>JAWWDW010000479.1:0-2216 GCA_033719735.1 Robiginitalea sp.
GGATGAAGGCGGTGATGAATGAACTGGAGAAGAATGACGAGGTCATCCTGTTTATCGACGAGATCCACACCATCGTGGGTGCCGGAGGCGCCACGGGAAGCCTGGACGCCTCGAATATGTTCAAACCCGCCCTGGCACGGGGGGAAATCCAGTGCATCGGAGCCACCACCCTGGACGAGTACCGTCAGTATATCGAAAAGGACGGCGCCCTGGAACGCCGGTTCCAGAAGGTGATGGTGGAACCCACCACGGTGGAGGAGACCATCGAAATCCTCAAAAATATCAAGGGCAAATACGAGGAGCACCACAACGTGAATTACACGGAAGATGCTATCGAAGCCTGCGTTAAGCTGACCAACCGCTATATCACGGACCGCTTTCTGCCAGACAAGGCCATCGACGCCCTGGATGAAGCCGGCTCCCGGGTGCATATCGTAAACATGGATGTGCCCAAGCAAATCCTGGAACTGGAAAAGCAGTTGGAGGAGGTACGCGAGCTCAAGAACAGCGTGGTCAAAAAACAGCGGTATGAAGAGGCCGCCAAACTCCGGGACGACGAAAAACGACTTGAAAAGGACCTGGCCGTCGCCCAGGAAAAATGGGAAGAAGACAGCAAGCTGCACCGGGAAACCGTGTCGGAGGACAACGTCGCAGACGTGGTCTCCATGATGAGCGGCATCCCGGTCAACAAGATCGCCCAGACCGAGAGCAATAAACTGGCTGAGTTGCCCGAACTGATCAAGAACAGTGTTATCGGGCAGGACGAGGCCGTTGCAAAAGTAGCGAAGGCCATTCAGCGGAACCGGGCAGGCCTGAAGGATCCCAACAAACCCATCGGAAGCTTCATCTTCCTCGGGCAGACCGGGGTGGGTAAAACCCAGCTCGCCAAGGTACTGGCCAAGGAACTCTTCGATTCCGAAGACGCCCTGGTACGTATCGACATGAGCGAGTACATGGAGAAATTCGCGATCTCCCGCCTGGTCGGGGCCCCTCCCGGATATGTGGGCTATGAAGAAGGCGGGCAGCTTACGGAAAAAGTACGCCGCAAGCCTTACTCTGTCATCCTGCTGGATGAGGTGGAAAAGGCCCACCCGGATGTTTTCAACATGTTGCTGCAGGTCCTGGACGACGGTTTCCTGACCGATAGCCTCGGACGCAAGATCGACTTCAGGAACACCATCATCATCATGACCTCCAACATCGGAGCGCGACAGTTAAAAGACTTCGGGCAGGGCGTTGGTTTTGGGACTGCCGCCAAAAAGTCCCAGGCCGATTCGCACCAGAAGAGCGTTATTGAAAACGCCCTTAAAAAGGCATTTGCCCCCGAATTCCTCAACCGGATCGATGACGTTATCGTCTTCAACCCGTTGGAGCGCGAACACATCCACCAGATCATCGATATCGAACTCCGCAAGCTCTATGACCGGATCAAGGATATCGGCTATGACCTGAAACTGACGGACAGGGCCAAGGATTACATCGCTGAGAAGGGCTTTGACAAGGAATACGGAGCCCGGCCGCTTAAGCGTGCCATCCAGAAGTATATCGAAGATGCCCTTGCAGAGGAAATCGTCAATGCCAAACTCGAGGAAGGGGACAGCATTACCATGGACCTGAACGAGAAGGAGGATAAACTGGACATCAGCATCAAGAAATCCAGCGAGTCCTCCAAGGAGGCCTGAGTCTTGTAAGAAATTGGTGTCAAAGGGAGTCCTAGAAATGGGACTCCTTTTTTATGCGTGTTCCGTGCTTTCGTAAGAATTGAAATACAAGCCACTTCGGGAAATTGCTGTATAAACGATATTTACGCCATTAATCTAAATTTTTTCAAATAGGAACGGGTTCATTCTACATTCGCCTTGAGACACTAAATGAAAATGGAATGAGTTTTGAACCGGCTAAAAAGACCGTAATCGTCAGGGAATACCTGTTAGATGTCGGAAAGATCCAGGTATTTGATAACTACATGGTTTCCATCTTTGATGAAGGAGCCACCCTGACCCTGGAACGCGCATATCAAATTATCGGGATTTCAGAAATCCACTTCAGGGACAGGAACTTCGGTTTTATCAGCCACCGGATCAACTCCTATGCCATCGATCCCACCGTTTACACCTACCTGCGGCAGCTGGACAACCTAAAGGCCTATGCAGTGGTCTCCAACAAGGAAGTGGACATGCATAATTTCCACATTGAGAAACTCTTCTATAAAAAAC
>JAWWDW010000480.1:0-2210 GCA_033719735.1 Robiginitalea sp.
AGCCCACCCTTCGAGATGCTGTGGCGCACCGTACGACGGATATCTATAGTTCCCTTGTTGGCACTTTCAAGCCTCCTTTTAAAGCGCATGCTCATTTGGTGGAAGAGTTCTTCCGCCAGTTCCTCAAGGCGCTCTTTGTCGGCAATCTCCACCTTTGAGAAATCCGTCATGCGCAGTCGAAGCTGCTCATTGGCACCCTTGGTCTGTTTGGCTTCCTTTTGCTCCTTTTCCTGCCGGGGTTTGTTAAACTTGGCCCCTAGAAAAATTAGCGTGTCGGTTTCAGGTTCCTTTTTGAGTTGTTTGATCGTCTTTTTGCGGGCCTCCAGGGTTTCCTGGTAATACCGGCTCCAGAAACGATCAAACATCTCGTCGAAGCGTTCAAAATGTTCCTTCCGCTTGCAAAAAATCGCCTTCAGGCTGTATTGAAAGAGTTTGCGGTCCAGCCAGTATCCCCGCTCAGCAATGTCAAAAGCCTCCCGGGTATCCTGCGGCCCCAGCATAAACTGCCTTTCGCGACAGTAGAACGTAAAGTCGATCAGGCGCTCCTTGAAGGTCTTGTCAACGGCTTGCACAACGGTTTTAAAAAAGTCGGGGTTATCAGTCAACCGGCATCAGGAATTCCTGCACCGTGCGGTTTTTTACAAACTCGATATCATCCTTGTGTTTCAGGACACTGCCAATGGTGTTCCGGACGATCTCATCCGTGATATGGTCCTCGTTCAGAAGCAGGAGGGTTTTGGCCCAGTCCAGGGATTCCGCAATACCCGGGGGTTTGTGCAGGCTGGATTTGCGCAGGTTGTGGATAAAGGTCACAACCTGGGAGGCCAGCTGTTGGTCAATCTCGGGCAATTTCCTGGCGATGATATCGATTTCCTTCGCTTTGGTCGGGAAATCCACCCAGTGGTAAAGGCACCGCCTGCGCAAGGCGTCGCTCAATTCCCGGGTCCGGTTGGAAGTCAGGATGACCAGGGGTTTGGATACCGCACTGATGGTCCCCAGCTCCGGGATGCTTATCTGGAAATCCGAGAGCAATTCCAGCAGGTAGGCTTCGAATTCCTCATCGGCCCGGTCGATCTCGTCGATCAGCAGCACCACGGGTTTGGGAGCACAGATCGACCGCAACAAGGGCCGTTCCAGCACATATTCCATCCCGAAGATTTCCTCCCCCAGCTTCTTCTTATCTTTCTCCTGTTCGAACAATTTGATGTGAAGCAACTGTTTCTGGTAGTTCCACTCGTAAATGGTATTGCCAACATCCAGCCCCTCATAGCACTGCAGGCGGATGAGGTCTGTGCCGAGATGTTCGGCAAGGGTACGCGCCAGCATGGTCTTCCCCACCCCGGGGTCCCCTTCCAACAGCAACGGTTTCTCCAGTTTTTTCAGCAGAAAAACAGAGGTTGCCAGGGCGTCGTTCAGGATGTAGCCGTGGGTGTAAAAATCCGCGATCAGGCTTTCGATTTCTGTATTCAATAGCTTCTTTTTTTAATGGTAAAGCTATGCCCGGAGAGCATAGCTTTTCAATTATACCTGTTCAGTGCCTATGCAGTGGCCTCAGCGGCAGCCAATTTCTTTGAAAAATTGGAGACGAATTGCTTGAAGAGCTGGTTGGAAACCGTGGTGATCAAACGGGAGCCAAACTGGGCAATCTTCCCGTTGATGGTCACATCCATAACGGCATCGAGCTTTGAACCCCCATCTTCCCGTTCATTGATGTTCATGGTCATGGTCATCTCGGCATTTCCGTTGCCCTTAACATCCACCCCATTCCCGGTAAGGATGATCTTGTGGTTGTCTGCATCGATTTCCTGATAGTGGATGTCGGCGTCGTACTTCGCACCTATGGGGCCGAATTTCATCCCGACTTTCCCCTTGTAGTGGTTCTCCCCTACCTGTTCATCAATAGATACCCCGGGGACGCAGTCCATCACTTTGTTGGGGTCTATCAGGTGTTCCCAGACCAGTGCCGTGCCTTGTGGCACTTCAAACGATTTTTCTAATTGTGCTTTCATATTAATTTTTTTTGGAAAGCAGGGCTTCCGCAACTGTGGAAGCCCTGTTCCTTTTAGGTGAATTTATGAATGTGCCTGGATTGCCTCCCAAACCTTGGCAGGTGTGATCGGAATATCCAAATGTTCAATCCCCAGGGGCGTCAATGCATCGATGATCGCATTGGCAATGGCTGGTGGGGCCCCCACGGTTGGGGATTCAGC
>JAWWDW010000481.1:0-2207 GCA_033719735.1 Robiginitalea sp.
CCACCTGTTCAGGGACCGACATACAGACTACAATTCCCAGCGGATGGTGCTGGAAAACAACCGGTGCATCAAATGCCGCCGGTGTGTGGAGGAGGTTTTTACGGATGATGGCAAGCGGGTGTTCATGTATCAGAACCGGGGCGTGGAAACCCTGGTGGGAATCGATTATGAGCAGGAAGCCCGCCTGACGGAAGAACAGGCTGAAGCGGCCATGAACCTGTGCCCGACAGGAGCGATCGTGGTAAGGGGAAAACGCGTGGCCAAACCCTTTGGCCTGCGAAGCTTTGATACGAATTCCGAACAGGAAGACTACGCCATCCAGTGGGCTGCAAGCGACGAGACGGAACCCAAGGTCAAAAAGACCGTGGCGACCGTTTCCCTGGCTGGCTGTTTTGGCTGTCATATGTCCCTGTTAGACATCGATGAGGAAATCCTGGAGCTGGTAGACCTGGTGGACTTCCACAAATCACCCCTGACCGACATCAAGAAGTTCAGCAAACGCTGTGACCTGGGGATCGTCGAGGGAGGATGCTGTAATACCGAAAACATTGAAACCCTGCGGGAGTTCAGAGCAAATTGCGATGTCCTGGTGGCTGTGGGGGAATGCTCCATCTGGGGTGGGCTTCCCGCCATGCGCAATACGATCCCCCTCGGGGAATGCCTGGAAGAGGCCTTTATCAATGCAGAAACCAATGTGGAAGGGGAAGGGCTGGTACCGTATCACGAGGATTTGCCCAAACTGCTGAACCGGGTGTATGCCTGTAACGAAATTGTGAAGGTCGATTACCTCATCCCCGGTTGTCCGCCCTCTGCCAGCCACCTCTGGAAAGTGATCCGGAACATCCTTTGGGGAGAAGAATTTTCGGTTTTGTACCACGAGTTTAAATACGATTAGGAGCTGAATCATGAGCAAGAAAATCATCATTGACCCCGTTACCCGTGTAGAAGGCCACGGCCGGGTCACCATACACCTGGACGATGCCGGGAAAGTGGATAAGACCTACTTTCATATCGTCGAGTTCCGGGGATTTGAGCGGTTTATACAGGGACACCCCTACTGGGAGGTGCCTGTACTGGTACAGCGGCTGTGCGGGATCTGCCCGGTCAGCCACCACCTGGCGGCCTCCAAGGCCATCGACCAGCTGGTAGGTATTGACCCGGCAGACCTCTCTGCCCCGGCTGATGCGCTGCGGCGCCTGCTGCATTACGCCCAGATCTTCCAGTCCCACGCCCTGCATTTCTTTTACCTGGCCTCCCCCGATCTGCTCTTTGGGGTAGATGCGCCGGAGCTCAAGCGAAACGTGATGGCAGTGGCCATGGAGGACCGGGAACTGGCCCGCCAGGGCATCCTGATGCGGAAGTTTGGACAGGAACTGATCCAGGCGATCGCAGGTAAGAAGATCCACGGGCTGACCTGTTTGCCCGGCGGGGTACACAAGGCACTCACCAAAGCGGAACGGGACTATTTCCTAGATGGAAAGGCCATCCCAAGTGTGGATGACATGATCTCCTGGTCCCTCGGGATCCTGGACTTCATCAAAGAGTACCACAGTACACACCGCTCCTTTATGGACAGCTTTGCAAGCATGCCTTCCGGGCACCTGGCCATGGTTTCAGAACAAGGGGACCTGGAGTTGTACCACGGCAACCTCCGGTCCATAGGCCCCGCTGGAAACATCCGGCTCAATGACATCCCGACCGATGCATATCCTTCACATTTTTCGGAGCACGTGGAACGCTGGTCCTACATGAAATTCCCGTACCTCACAGAACTGGGGCTGGAGCAGGGATGGAACCGGGTCGGACCCCTGGCGCGAATCAACGTATGCGATCGCATCCCGACGCCCCTGGCCGAGCGTGAGCGGAAATTGTTCTTCGAATTGAACGGAGTACAGGTGAACAACCACACCATGCATACCCACTGGGCCCGACTGATCGAACTGTTGCACTGCGCGGAACTCATCAAGGAGCTTCTCCATGGCCCTGAAATCCTGGGAACGGACCTGGTGCGGGAAGGGACGCCGCGGAAAGAGGGGATCGGCATCCTCGAGGCCCCGCGCGGCACCCTGATCCACCATTATGAGGTAGACGACCACGGCATGATCACCCGCTGCAACCTGATCGTCTCCACCACGCACAACAATGAAGCCATGAACCGGACCGTCAACAAGGTGGCTCAGGATGTGATCTCCGAGCAGGGCACCATC
>JAWWDW010000482.1:0-2206 GCA_033719735.1 Robiginitalea sp.
ACCCTGGTCCGGCGTTGGTTTTAAGTACGGAAATCCGTAAGCCCCTTCCTTTATGAGTGCTTTTAAGGCTCCAAAAATGCCGTTTGTCGAAAAAATTAAAAGTGATTCGGGCATTGTTTTAATTTGGCCGGGTATAAGAACACAAGAAAACATTTTCCCCAATGAATCGATTTACAAAATTTTTTAGCATTTTCTTCCTGGTGGTTGCCTTTGGTTGCAGCAAAAGCGAAGACGCCGACGTTGACAACCCGGATAGCGAAGGCCCCATCACTGAGGTCCCCACAGACCCGGAGCGTGTGGATTATAACCTCCTGAGTGCCAACAATTCGGGTGTTACGGGCACGGCATCATTCATCCCAAACGACGATGGTACGACCACCGTGTACATAGAGCTCTTCGGAGCTACGGATGAATTGCATCCGGTAACGATTAATTTTGGTGACGTTGAATCCGGAGGTGCTATAGCCATTACCCTGGAAACCTGTGAGTGTGCGATCAGTGAAACACTGGTTACCCAACTGGACAACGGAACACCAGTCACATTTGTTGACCTGATGACTTTTGACGGTCATATGAATATCTACCAGAGTCCTACAGACGCAACCCTGATTGCTGCCGCCAATATCGGGTCCAACGCTTTCTAGGACAGGATCCCTGACAGAATACATCCCCGCCTGCACTCTCGCAGGCGGGGATTTTTTTATGGGGTATTCCCAGGGAGGCCCCTGTTTATTTCTTTTAAAAAGTTCGCTTCCGCGACCCCTGATTTCTCCCTATCTTCGACCCTTATAAGTTTCGAATTGTGGACCGGAAATACGTATTTGATTTTGACAGTACCCTTACCCGCGTGGAGGCCCTGGATGTGCTGGCAGAAATTACCCTGAAAGACCGCCCGGACCGGGAGGAGGTCATTCGTGAAATCCAGCATATCACCAATATGGGGATCGACGGGGACATTTCCTTTACGGAATCCCTGGAACGAAGGATCCGGATGTTGCGGGCCAACCGGGATCACCTGCCCCGGCTTATTGAACTGCTGAGGGATAAGATTTCCAAATCCATCGCCGCAAACAGGGAGTTCTTTGAAACCCACGCCTCGCAGATCTATGTGATTTCAGCCGGATTTCGCGAATTCATCGTTCCCATCGTGGCGGAGTACAACATCCCGGAAGACCGGGTTTTCGCCAACACCTTTGAATTTGACGAAAAAGGAAATATCGTAGGGTTTGATGAGACCAACGTCCTTGCGCAGCACAATGGCAAGATCGAATGCCTCAGAGGCCTGGATCTGGAGGGCGAGGTGCAGGTCATCGGGGACGGATACAGCGACTATGTGATGCGGGAAGCCGGGATTGCCCATAAGTTTTTTGCCTATACCGAAAACGTACACCGGGAGAAGGCCGCCCGTCACGCGGACCACATTACCCCAAACCTCGATGAATTTTTGTTCGTGAACGATTTGCCCAGAAACCTTTCCTACCCCAAGAACCGGATCAAGATCCTGCTGCTGGAAAATGTACATCCGGCGGCCTTCGACAACCTTTCGGAAGACGGCTTCTCCGTAGAGCTCATCTCCCACAGCCTTCCCGAAGCGGAACTCATAGAGAAAATCAGAGGGGTACATGTTCTTGGGATTCGCTCCAAGACGAAGGTCACCCGCAAGGTCCTGGAGGCTGCAAACAAACTCATGGTGATCGGGGCCTTTTGTATCGGGACGACCCAAATAGAACTCGAATATGCCAGGAATAAAGGGGTGGTGGTGTTCAATGCCCCCTATAGCAACACGCGTTCTGTGGTGGAGCTGGCCATAGGGGAAATCATCATGCTGATGCGTAGTATCTTCCCGCGTTCCACGGAAATTCACGGGGGCACCTGGAATAAAACCGCGGCGAATTCCCGGGAAATCCGGGGCAAGAACCTCGGGATCGTGGGCTATGGGAATATTGGGTAGCAACTGTCCGTACTGGCCGAGGCACTGGGGATGCGGGTCTATTACTACGACATCGAAGACAAACTGGCCCTCGGAAATGCCGTGCGATGCGATACCCTGGAGGATTTGCTCAATGTCTCGGATGTGGTCTCCCTGCACGTGGATGACAACCCCCACAACCGCAACCTGATCGGCAGTCGCGAAATCCGGCAGATGCGGCAGGGGGCCTACCTGATCAACCTTTCCCGCGGGTTTGTAGTGGACATCCCCGCCCTG
>JAWWDW010000483.1:0-2205 GCA_033719735.1 Robiginitalea sp.
CGAAAATGAAGGAACTGCTGACGTGTATGCTCGGCAAATGGAACTCGGCGGGTCGCTTGCACTCAACCACTTCCCGGGTCTCATAGGTCAGGCTCTTCCCGGTTTTGTACCTGAGGTTCAGGCTGGTTTCCCGGTCTCCGATAACCTTCGAGGGCTGTTTTACATTGATGGTGCCGTGGTCCGTGGTGATGATCAGCTGGAGCCCGATTCCCTGCGCTTCCTGTATCAACTCCAAAAGGGGCGAATTCCGAAACCAGCTCAGGGTAAGAGAGCGATAGGCCTTGTCATTGGACGCGAGTTCTTTGATAACCTCCATTTCGGTTTTGGCGTGTGAGAGCATGTCCACGAAATTGTAGACGACCACCGTCAGGTCCTTATCCCGGTTTGCCTTCAGATGCCGGGTCAGTTGTTTGCCCTGTTTCAGGCTGCTGATTTTGTGGTATTCCCAGTCTAGCTCCAGGCCGAGTCGTTTCAGTTGAGCTCCCAGGAAGTCCGCTTCAAACAGGTTTTTACCTCCTTCGTCCGTGTCGTTCTTCCACCATTTCGGATGTTGCCTTTCCATTTCCAGTGGCATAAGGCCGGAGAACAGGGCATTCCGTGCATACTGGGTAGCCGTGGGCAGGATACTGAAATAGGGGGCCTCCTCATTCTTTTTGTAATGGGCAGCCACCACATCTTCCAGGGTCATCCACTGGTCATAGCGAAGGTTGTCGATTACGACCATGAGGGTTGGCCCTTCCTCAAGGATGGGCACCACCTTTTTTTGGAACAGGGTATGGGATAAAACCGGTGCCTGGGCTCCGGTGAACCATCCCTGGTATTCCTTTTCGATGAATTTACAGAACTGGTGGTTGGCCTCGGACTTTTGGGATTCAAGGATCTCGAACATCCCGCTGTCCTCGATGTTTTCCAGTTCGAGTTCCCAGAAAATGAGCCGCCGGTACAGGTCTGTCCAGCCTTCGAAACTATTGACGGTGGACAGGTCCATCGCAATTTTTCGGAATTCCTGCTGATAGGTGGCGGTGGTTTTTTCAGATACCAAACGGGAGTGCTGCAGGTTCTTTTTCAGGCAAAGCAGGATTTGATGGGGATTTACGGGCTTGATGAGGTAGTCGGCGATTTTGGAGCCGATGGCCTCCTCCATCAGGGATTCCTCTTCGTTTTTCGTTATCATGACCACGGGGAGGGAGGCATCGACCTGTTTGATTTCGGTGAGGGTCTCCAGCCCTGAGAGTCCGGGCATGTTTTCGTCCAGGAAAACTATATCAAAGGCCTGCTCCCGGACTGCTTCCAGGGCATCCTGCCCACTTGGGCTGGTGATTACCTCGTAATTGCGTTCTTCAAGGAAAAGAACATGCGACTTTAGCAGGTCAATTTCGTCATCTACCCACAGGATCTTAATTTTCTTCATGACTGCTGAATGTAAGGAGGGATGTTCCCATGGCGGAGGTTTCCCGATTGATGAATCTGGCGGCATTTTTCTACCTTTAACCCGCAAATACCGTTCCGTTGAAGCGATCTTCCAAGCTTAAGATATTTAATGATCCAATTTACGGATTTATAAGGATTCCCAATAACCTGGTTTTCGACCTGATATCCCATCCGTACTTCCAGCGCCTGCGCAGAATATCACAGATGGGCCTCAGCTACCTGGTATATCCCGGGGCGCACCATACGCGATTTCACCATGCCCTGGGAGCGATGCACCTGATGCAGGAGGCGATTTCCCTTTTACGACTCAAAGGGGTCGATATCTCCGGGGAAGAGGAGAACGGACTGCTCTGTGCCATTTTATTGCACGATATCGGGCACGGGCCGTTTTCACATGCCCTTGAAAATGAATTGGTGCAGGGTATTTCCCATGAAACCCTGTCCCTGAAATTCATGGAGGAACTCAATGGGGAATTCGGCGGTGCCCTCGGGGTGGCCCTGCAGATTTTCAGGGGGACACATCCGAAACCCTTCCTGAACCAACTGGTCTCCAGCCAGCTCGACATGGACCGCATGGACTACCTGAAGCGGGACAGCTTCTACACCGGGGTGGCAGAGGGGAACATCAATTCAGAGCGTCTGATTACCATGCTCTCTGTACATGATGGCGATTTAGTGGTCGATGCCAAAGGGGTGTATTCCGTGGAGAAATTTCTCATGGAACGGCGCTTTATGTACTGGCAGGTCTACCTCCACAAAACGGGGCTGGTGGCC
>JAWWDW010000484.1:0-2201 GCA_033719735.1 Robiginitalea sp.
AACCGTTTACACGGACAACAACTGGCGTGGAATGAGCCGCACCTTCGACGAAAGTGTTTCCTGCATGCCTGCGGACCTGAATGACAAAATATCCAGCATGCGCGTGGAACGCACCAACGGATACAATTCCAGCGCTTCGTCCGGTAGCAGCCGGGATATGATCACCCTCTATGTGGACTGCAATTACCGGGGGGGGTCCCACCAACTGAGGCCTGGGACGTACACCGCCAACCAGTTGGGCATTGGGAATGACCGTCTCTCTGCCATCCGCATTCCCAAGGGTATGAAAGTTACGGTGTATATGGACAACAACTTTCGCGGAGCCAGTGCCATCTACACACGGGATGTCTCCTGCCTGCCTCCGGTCTACAATGACAAGGTTTCCAGCATTCGGGTGGAAAGTACCCATTCCGGAGGGAATTACAACAGCAATAGTAACCGCTACAACAATAACCGCAACCAGGGTTTAAGCGGGAATTACGACGCCAGGGGAAAAGTTCCCTGTAAACTAGGCCGGGGGGCACCAACCTCGAATTGTGATTTTGGCGTGGTACGCCGTGGCAATGGGGATGCCGATGTACAGATTCGCATGCCCAATGGAAAATTGCGGTTCATCTACTTCCAGAATGGACGTGCCGTGGGTTATGACCGCAGCCAGGGAGGTGGAACATTCCGTGCCTCCAAGGAGGTTGACCTCTACATTATCAATATCGGAGACGAGCGGTATGAAATCCCCGAAGCCGTCATTTACGGAGGGTGATATTTTCCGTATAGCTTACCTAAATCTGGGAACCGGGCTTCGTGCCCGGTTTTCTTTTGGATAATTTCCAGGGAATGATGTACATTTCACCTGAAAGACCATCTAACCGACCCCTATGAACTACTTCGTCATCGCCTCTATTCTCGTATCGATTGCCGCCGTATTTGGCTACTGGAACGTCCGCTTTATCAAGTTGCCCAATACCATCGGGCTGACGGTCATCAGCATCGCCTTTACCCTGGGTGTATTTGCCCTGAGCTATATCGATGACTCCCTGCTTGAGGCGGAGCGCTATATCATCACCCATGTGGATTTCAAGACCGTGCTGCTGGACCTGATGCTCGGGTTCCTGCTGTTTGCCGGGGCCCTGCACACCGACCTGGAGAAACTGAAAAAACACCGGTGGCCCATCCTCGCCTTTGCCACCTTCGGGGTACTGGTATCCACGTTTCTGATCGGTACCGCCAGCTATTACCTTTTACAGATGCTGGGGATGGAGGTACCCTTTATCAACTGCCTGCTCTTCGGGGCCTTGATCTCCCCTACCGACCCGATCGCCGTACTCGGGATCCTGAAAAAAGTGGGGGCCCCTAAAAACCTCGAGATCAAGATCGTGGGGGAGTCCCTCTTTAACGATGGGGTGGGTGTGGTCATTTTCCTGACGATTTTTGGCCTTGCCAAAAACCCGGGTGCGGAAATTTCCTTCCTGGAGGTTGGGAAACTGTTTGTCCACGAGGTGTTCGGGGGCGTCCTGCTGGGAATTGTCCTGGGATGGATCACCTTCCAGATGATGCGCCGGATTGACGATTATGCCGTGGAAGTCATCCTCTCCCTGGCTGCTGTGATGGGCGGGATCGTCCTGGCGCAGTACCTGCACGTGTCCGGACCTTTGGCCATGGTCATTGCGGGATTGTTCGTAGGGGGGAGCCGGTCCCGTTCCCTGGCCATGTCAGAAATCACCGAAACCTATGTGGACAAGTTCTGGGAACTGATCGACATTCTGCTCAACACCATCCTCTTTGTGCTGGTCGGGATGGAAATCCTGGTCCTGGACCTGGAGCAGGAATACATCGCGGCCGGGCTGTTTATGATCCCCATCGCCCTGCTCTGCCGGTACGCCTCCCTCCTCCTCCCGGTGCGCCTGTTTGAAAAACCCCTGGATTTCATCCCCCATACCAACCTGGTAATGACCTGGGGCGGTCTTAGGGGGGCTATTTCCATCGCCCTGGCCCTGAGCCTGACCGAGGAAATGTTTCGCGACCTCTTCCTGGTGGTTACCTACATCGTGGTGATTTTTTCCATCATCGGGCAGGGCCTTACGGTGGACCCGCTGATCAAACGGCTTCAAAAATACTGGAATCGAGCTGAAGAGGTAAGGTGACAAAAGTCACAAAATAGCCCGGTAAAATTTTACACCTTTGATCCTGTCTTATGCATTGAA
>JAWWDW010000485.1:0-2186 GCA_033719735.1 Robiginitalea sp.
ATCGGGAATTCCTTCCGGGCCGTTGAAAACATCGTACAGCCGGTGGACGTCAAAAGCATCCGGGCCATAACCGGGTCAGAGGCTTCGTATTACGGGGCCCGTGGGGCAAATGGTGTTATTGAAATCACCACCAAGAAAGGCAACTAGTCCATTCCCCCGGAGGCCGGATCCAACAACGTTTTAGATCGAAACGGGGAATTCCCCGGGAAGTCCTTTCCACGTCGGGGCTTCGTATTTTCACACCTTCTGCGGACCTGGTAGTGCCTGAGATCCCCTTCAGATATCTTGACGGCCGGTCGATTTTTGACTACTTTGGCTGCACTAACGCGAGAATCCATGAAAAATCTTCTGTGCCTTCTCCTGCTAACAGGGAGTATTTCCCTCCACGCTCAGGGAACCCGGCTGCTGCGCCAGCCCACCATGTCCGAAACCGAAATCGTATTTGTCTATGCCAATGACCTCTGGAAATCCCCCATTTCAGGTGGAAAAGCCATCCGGCTGACGTCCAATGAAGGGTACGAATCCTTCCCCCATTTCTCACCCGACGGGTCCTGGGTAGCGTTTACGGGCCAGTACGATGGAAATACGGATGTCTTTGTAGTTCCCGCCTCGGGGGGGGAGCCCAAACGCCTTACCTGGCATCCCGGGGCCGATGTGGTCCAGGGGTGGACGCCGGAAGGGAAAGTCGTCTTCCGTTCCGGAAGGGAGGGGCATCCCACCCAGACCAACCGCCTGTTTTCGGTGGGGGTGGAAGACGGTTTTCCGCAAGCCCTGCCGGTACCCAGGGCCGCCTATGGGGAGCTTTCCCCGGATGGCTCCCACATCGCCTATACGCCCATCACCTCCTGGGATCCCGAATGGCGGAACTACCGGGGAGGCCAGGCCATGCCGGTATGGATCGTCAACCTGGCAAGCGGGGAACTGCAGCGCACCCCCCAAAAGGACCGGGAGCGCCACCTGGACCCGGTATGGCACCAGGGAAAGGTGTTTTACATTTCCGAGAGGGACTACGCCGCAAATATCTGGTCCTATGATCCGGCTGACGGGAGCGAAACACAGCATACCTTCCACAAACAATTCGATGTAAAAAGCCTGGATGCCGGCCCTTCCGGCATTGTATACGAACAGGGCGGCTACCTGCACCTGCTGGAGCCCGGCACCGGGAATACCCGCCAGCTGAACATCACCGTGGATGGGGACATGAATTTTGCCCGCCCCCGCTGGGAAGAAGTAGGTGGGGGAGACTTGCAGAACCCGCGCCTGAGCCCCAATGGCAAGCGGGCCCTGTTCGAGCACCGGGGGGAAATCTTCAGTGTTCCTGTAGATAAGGGGAGCTGGAGGAACCTCAGCCGGACCTCGGGGGTGGCCGACCGCTATCCGGTATGGTCCCCCAGGGGCACGAAGATAGCCTGGTTTCGGGATGCCAGGGGGGAATACGAGCTGGTGGTTGCCGACCAGAAGGGCGACATCCAGAGGACGTACGCCCTTGAGAACCCCACCTTCTTTTTCCGGCCGGCCTGGTCCCCGGATGAAAAATATATCGCCTATACCGACACCCACTACAACATCTGGGTCATTGCCCTTGTAGATGGAAAAACCGTGAAAATTGCCTCAGACCGCTATGCCCACCCCAACCGGGAGATGAACCCGGTTTGGTCCCCGGACAGCAAATGGGTGGCCTATACCCGCCAGTTGGAAAGCCACTTCAAGGCTGTATTTGCCTACCACCTTCCCAGCGGGAAGACCATACAACTGACCGATGGGATGGCGGATGCCATCAGCCCTTCCTGGGATGCCTCAGGAAAATACCTCTATTTCCTGGCGAGCACGGACTACGCCCTACAATCGGGTTGGCTCGATATGAGTTCCCTGAACATCCCCTTTTCGAGGAGCCTGTATGCCGTGGTCCTGTCCGATACCGGGGAAGCCCCCACCCTGCCAAAAAGCGACGAGGAGGGCCTGGAGGAAAATGGAAAGGACCTCCCGGAGGAAAAAAAGAAAGGGGATGGGGAGGCTTCCGTCACGGTGGACCTGGATGAGGAGGGAATTCAAAACCGGATCATCCCCCTGCCCCTTCCCGGCCGCAATTACACCGGCCTTGCGGCAGGGCCGGAGGAGATCCTGTTCATTAGCGAAAACGTGCCCAACGAGCAGGGCCTCACCCTGCATAAGTATACCCTGGACAA
>JAWWDW010000486.1:0-2182 GCA_033719735.1 Robiginitalea sp.
GACCTCCTTTAGCTTGCGGCCTGCCCTGAGGTCGTAATACACATAGGCCTTCTTTTCAGGGCAGTAGAGTTTCGGATGGAAGCTGGATAGCGCCAGCGCCTGCCATTGCTGCAGCTGGGCGACTTCTTCCTGCTTCCCGAGGAGTTTTCCAAGTCGGATGAGGCCCTCGTTGGAACGGATCAGCAAGGCGTTGAACAGCGGGTCCTGGATAAGGAAGGGACTTTCCGCCCCAATTTTGGAATCGTCGTACCCCCAGGACTTGAAGAGTTCCACCAGGTGGATGTAATGCTGGTATTCCCGGTTGCTGGGGCGGTTGGCTGCATCCACGTGCTGGGTATCCCTTCGGTTGAGTTCGTACTCCGGGGAATCCAGCCCCTCCCAGACCGCATCCCAAACGGGCGTATTGTCCGTCCCGGCCTCCCAGTTGTGACAGATGTATACCAGCCCTTCCCCTTTGGGGTCCCTGCAGGTATAGAAGTACTGGTGCCACCTGAAAAGGGCTGGGAACACTTCGTCTACAAAATCCAGCAGCGTCCTCCCGGAGCGGTCGTATAAAAACTCAAGCACGAATCCGAGCACCGGAGGCTGGGTGATCCCGGAAGTCTTTGCCACCGGGGCATTGGGGCTTCTCCCGACATCCCAGACCGCAGGGCCTGGGAAATAGGTCTCCGACTCGTTGTGAAACACGATATGCGGCAAAAACCCGTTTTTCCACTGGCCTTTCAGGAGGGAGCGCAATTCCGCCCTGGCCCGCTCCATATCCAGGTGCGCCCAACCCAGGGCGATAAACCCGGAATCCCAGTTCCACTGGAAGGGATACAATCCTTCACAGGGGATGGTGAAGCCATCCTGCCAGTTGTTCTCCAACACGCGGGCGGCTTGTTCTGTAAACTTTGTCTCCATATGTGAGGGGTTTGCCCTCAAAAGATAGCAATTCTTGTTATTTTTGGGACTTCTAAATACCATTCCGCTGAAAACTGACCGCGATTTGCTGATCAAAGGGGTAAAACGGCTCGCCTATACCCTGATGCTGATGTTCTCCGGGCCCATCGTCCTCTACCAGGCGTTTAAAAACCAGGACCACCCCTGGTATATCCCGGTCCTGGTCATCGGAAGTATCCTGGCCCTGGGAGCCGTTGCCATGGGCTTCTACAGCATCAAAACCCTGGTGGACGCCCTTTTTGGCGGAAAAAAATGACCCCTGCTTCCCGCCCTTAATGGTTGCCTGCCAAAGCGGGAGGTATTATCTTTGCGCCCTTACAGCACCTGCATCATGATAAACATCAAATTACCAGACGGAAAGGTAGTCCGGTACCCGAAAGGGGTGACCCCGATCACGGTAGCCAAGGACATCAGCGAGGGATTGGCGCGCAATGTAATTTCCGCCCGCTTCAACAACCGGAAGGTCGAAACCGTGACCCCGCTCGAGGAAGACGGGGACCTGGTGCTGTATACCTGGCGGGATGAAGAGGGGAAAAAGGCGTTTTGGCACTCCTCTTCCCACGTGGTGGCCCAGGCCCTGGAGGAGCTTTATCCCGGAATCAGGCTGACCATTGGCCCGGCCATCGACGCCGGCTTTTACTACGACGTGGATTTCAGGGACCACCACATCTCCGAAAAGGATTTCCCGGCCATCGAGAAACGGGCCCTGGAAATCGCAAGGGGAAAACACGACTTCAGGATGCGGGAAGTATCCAAGGCGGATGCCCTTTCCTACTACCAGGAACAGGACAACCCGTTCAAGGTGGAGCTCATCGAAAACCTGGAAGACGGGGATATCACCTTTTGCGACCACGATACCTTCACGGACCTCTGCCGGGGTGGGCACATCCCGAACACCGGCCTGATCAGGGCCATCAAGATCCTCAATGTTGCCGGCGCCTACTGGAGGGGGGACGAAAACCGCCCCCAGCTGACCCGGGTCTACGGGATCTCCTTCCCGAAGCAAAAAGAACTCACCGAATACCTCCACCTGTTGGAGGAGGCCAAAAAGAGGGACCACCGCAAACTCGGCAGGGAACTGGAACTCTTTACGTTTTCACAAAAGGTCGGACAGGGCCTGCCGCTCGGGCTGCCCAAAGGTGCAGCCCTCCGGGAGCGCCTGGAACAGTTCCTGAAAAAGGCACAGAAAAAAGTGGGGTATGAAATGGTCGTATCCCCCCACATCGGGCAGAAGGAGCTC
>JAWWDW010000487.1:0-2179 GCA_033719735.1 Robiginitalea sp.
ACGCTCCCGCCCCACCTCCCGAGGGTCGTTTTTAACCGCCTGCCGGAGGCACCGGGGATCTATTATTTCCGAAACGGAAAAGGCGAGGTCCTCTATGTCGGCAAAGCGATCAACCTCAAAAAGCGGGTATTAGGGCATTTCTATGACAGTTCTGAAAAGGAGCGGCAACTTTGCAGGGATACGGCAGATATCGATTTTGAGAAATCCGGATCGGACTTGCTCGCCCTGCTCATGGAGGCTGCAGCCATCAAGAAACATTTTCCACCCTACAACCGGGCACAGAAAAAAATCCGGCCCACCTACGGGCTCTTCAGCTTCATGGACCGGGATGGCATCATGCACCTGGGGGTTAACCGCCTGAGGAAAGGCCAACGGGCATCGAGGATCTTCTACAACCAGACCGAGGCCCGCCTGTTTCTGGAAAAACTCTGCACGGACCACAGGCTGTGCGCCCGTTACTGCCACCTTCAGGAAGGGGTTAGCCAATGCAGCCATTTCAGGGTACCCCGGTGCGGTGGGGTATGCCGGGGGGCAGAAACACCCCAGGCGTATAACCTGAAGGTTCAGGAAGCCCTGGATTACCTGAAACGGGAAACAGGGAACCTGCTGATCTCGGAAAAAGGAAGGGATCCAGGGGAAACCGCTGTGATTCGTATTGAAAACGGCGTCTACAAAGGGTACGGGTTTGTACCCAATGATCAAAGCCTGGGCACCTATGAGGACCTCGAGGCGTATATCACGCCCCAACCGGCGTATCCGGAAACAGATCGCATCCTGCAATCCTACTTGTTGAAATACCCCGACCGGGTTCGTAAACTGAAACTGAATTGAAGTTTAGCGGGTGATCCAACCGCACGGGAGAATACGTTACTTTTTCTCTTTTAACTTGTGGTACATATAGATCACAAAGAGCAGCCACACCAGGAATATGACGCCGACAAAAATGGAATAAATCAGGACGAAGTCCATGTTACTTTTTATATTTCAGGTAGTTCATGAAGCCAAGAATGGTTGGGGCCCAAAGGCCTATAAAAATGGCTTCCAGCTTCTCACCCTGAAGGAAACGAACCTCGGATACCACAATAATTGAAAAAACGACCAGAAGTAAGAGGATATTCATCCAGCCGAGCCGTTCCACAAAATCTTTGAACATTCCTACTCGATTACGTTAAAGATAAAAATTAAAACGGGACTTTGTTAAGTTTTTTTTAACATTTCCCGGTGTTTTTGTCATGGAACTCCTAATCCCAAAACTACTGCCAAACCTTATTCCTGAAATTCGATCATCTGGCATCACAGGTCCCAAAAGTAATACATTCAGGCAGACCCCTGGGTCTTTCGGCCAAAAACTATCGCCGCCTGCCCGTTCCCTTCAGTCTTCCTGCAACAACCGGTAGATCAGGATCGCGGTGCGCTGGGTAAGCGGCTCCAGGGACCTCAGGTTGACGGTTTCCTCCGGGGTGTGGGCTCCTGAACCCATACTCCCAAGCCCGTCGAGGCAGGCCACGTATTGAGCCACAAAGGAAACATCGGCAGCTCCCCTCCTGCCCGGGTCGTAGGCAGTGACCTCCCCCTGCCCCAGGTCCTGGCTCACCTGGCTCAGTACCGACAGCAGTTCCATATTCTCAGGCTTGGGACCCATGGCGGGATAGGCATCCGTAAAGTGTACCTCAGCCGAGGTATTTGGCAGGTTGCGGCTGACGATTTCCCGCATCTTCGCCCGGGCAGAATCCTTCTGGGCTTCTGAAATAAACCGCAGACCTCCCTGCACGCTGGCAGTCTGAGGGACCACATTGCTTTTGCCAAATACCTGGGCCTTCCCGCTTTTCGCGTCGTACTCCACAAAGGTACCTCCCATCAGGATTCCCGGATTGAAGGTCAGGTACTCGGGCCCTTTGACTTTCTCATAGAATTCATTGAGAATGCGGGAGAGCTCAAAGATGGCGCCGGCCCCGACCCGGTCGCTGAACACCCCCGAGGAGTGCGCCCTTTTGCCAGTCACATGCACCTCCCAGCCGGAGGCCCCCCGTCGGGCCACAGTGGCCTTGTCATAGCCGGTGGCCGTTTCAAAACCCAGGGCGATATCGCTCCGCTTTGCTGCCTCGATCAGGTCCCGGCGGCTGAGCTCCAGGGGCTTCCCCGTACACTCCTCATCCCCTGTGAAGGCAACAATGATCTG
>JAWWDW010000488.1:0-2156 GCA_033719735.1 Robiginitalea sp.
ATCCAGGTTGACCTCTTCACCGGGAACGCCCGGCAGGGCCACACCACGGATATCCGATCCGTTCTGAAGCCTGAGCCATTGCTTCAAACTGAGCCTGACCATGATTACACTTTCTGGGTCTTCTTCTTTCCCAGCCAGGGGATGGCGCCGGAGAACCAGAGCAGGGTTCCCACAAACATGTAATTCTTCATTGGCTCCGCATCGATTGTGCCGAAATAAAAAAGAAGAGAGGGGATCAGCAGCAGAAGCAACCCTGCTATGGCCATAAGCATGTACAGGTATTTCATGATTCTTTCGTTTTTAATTTTCCCTGATACCAGAAGCTAAACAGAAGGAAGGCACCCAGGGACAGGATCCATATGGGTCCGGGCAGGAAATAGAGTTCAATTTTGAAATAGAGGTTCAGGAAAAGGGCCAGTGCCAACATCAGGAACCAGGTGGCACCTGCCGCCAGGTTGAAATCCAGCTTCCTCTTCTCTGCGAAAAAGCTTTGCAGTCCCAGGCGCGGGATAAAATAGAAATCGGCCAGGATCACCGCTCCCATGGGAATCAGGACCAGTCCGTAGAGCGCCACGAAATCAAGCAGCTTCATAACCAGTGCAGGAAAGAGGGCGGCGGTGGTGGTGATGGCCCCCGCCAGCAGGGTCACTTTCCATCGCGACCACCCCGAAGCCACCTGCAGGGCCATGCCGGCACGGTACAGGGTGGGGTTGGCCGTGGTCCATCCAGCGATGACCACGCAAATGGCGCCCGCCAGGCCGATGGCTTCAAAGGCGACCACGCCGGGAGCATCGGAATGGGCTGCCGCATAAAGGATCCCGGAGGCGATCCAGGCCACGTAGTGCCCCAGGAACATGCCCACCGTAGAGGCAAATCCATACTGCCATTTGCGGGCATACCTGAGGATGGTCAGGTCCGACATGCCCAGGTGCATGGCCGCGTTGGCAAACCAGGTGAAGAACATCACGTGCCAGAAGGTGAACTGGGATTGTCCCTCCTTGGCCACGCCGGTCCATATGCTCTCCCTGGCCACTTCCCAGAAGTTCCCCGCACCCGGGGTAACGCCCAGCTTGGGAAGTACGGCAATGGCGGCGGTTACAAAAATCAGGAACATCCATGGAGCGGCCACCTTGGAAAAGCGCGCCAGGGCATCGAACCCCAGGATGGCCATCAAGGTGATGACGGCTCCCACACCCAGTACCGTCAGCACCCATCCGGCGCTGTTGGGGAACATGTCAGACAGGGAGGGCATTTCGATCCCGAAAGGGATGCCTACGGCAGTGGCAGCTACGGCCACCATGGCACCTGCCAGGAAGCAGAACATCAGCGCATTCACAATGTTGTAGATGAAAACCAGCGTGGAGCCGCAGATCTTCTTAAGCTGCCAGTAGAGGGACAGTCTTACCTTCACCGCGATAGGGGCGGTCAGCAGGGCCCAGCTGCAAATGGCCAGGAGGTTCCCGATCAGGCCACCGATAAACATGTCCCGGACCGATACACCGTGGGCCACAAAAAGCATCCCGATCACGAATTCGGTTCCGGCCACATGTTCGCCGGCATAGAGGCCCAGGAAATTGCCCAGGCCCTGGAGTTTGTTCTTGGAGACCGGTTCCCGGTCAAATTCATAGAGGCTGTCGAGCCGTTTGGAAATGGTGGAGGTTTTAGTCATGGGTCACTGTTGGATTGAAGCCCATAAGATAGCGATCCTGCTGAAAGCGACCATGAGCTGGAAAATAAATTGTGAAATATTTGCCCTTTAATTCGATTGTTTGTGCAAAACAGATCAATTACATTTATATCCAAATCCATTCCTATGACCTCAAAAGAAACCCTTATCCAAAGCTTCCTTCTGGCCAGGGAGCAGTATGCCGCCCTGGGCGTGAACGTAGAACAGGCCCTTGAGCAACTGAACGAATTTGAAATCTCCCTGCATTGCTGGCAGACCGATGATGTGGGGGGATTTGAAAGCCCCGATGCTGCCCTTGGCGGGGGAGGGATCGCTGTGACCGGGTCTTATCCGGGCAAAGCACGGAACGTGGAAGAGATGCGGGAAGATCTGGAGATGGTCATGGACCTGCTTCCGGGAAAGCAAAGGCTGAACCTCCATGCCATCTATGGAGAATTCGGTGGAAAGCGTGTGGACCGCGACCGGATCG
>JAWWDW010000489.1:0-2150 GCA_033719735.1 Robiginitalea sp.
CGGGCACCTGAAGGCCTTCGATTTTGAGAAGCTGCTCGAGCATATCCCCGAGCTGTATCAGTTGGAGTGCGAGATCCATTCCGTTTCCTTTGCACGCCCCATCGATTCTTCCAATATGAACCTCGGCCACTGGAAATTCCTGGCCTCCCTGATCGGCGAGCACTACGAACGCTTTGATGGATTCGTAATCCTGCACGGGAGTGATACCATGAGTTATTCTGCCTCGGCACTGAGCTTTATGCTTGAAAACCTGGCAAAGCCGATCGTCTTTACCGGGTCCCAGCTGCCCATAGGGGATCTCCGCACCGACGCGAAGGAAAACCTGATCACCTCCGTGCAGATCGCCTCCCTCCAGCGCAAGGGCACCCCTGTGGTGCAGGAGGTCTGTTTGTATTTTGAAAACACCTTATACAGGGGGAACCGGACTACCAAGATGAGCGCCGAGCAGTTCCAGGCATTCGACTCCCCCAATTTTCCCGTTTTGGGGACTTCCGGAGTACATCTCAAAATCAGGGAAGAATACCTCTGGAGGTCCACGGGACGAAAGAAGCTTCAGGTACATACCGACCTGGATAATCGCGTGGGATTGCTCAAACTCTTTCCGGGAATCCACCCGCAGTGGGTCCGAAGCCAGCTGGAGAGCCCCGGCCTGAAAGCCCTGGTCCTTGAATCCTACGGGGCGGGGAATGCCCCTACGGACCCCTGGTTTCTGGAGTTGCTTGGGGAGGCCCTTTCCCGGGGATTGCAGATCGTAAACGTGACCCAGTGCCCGGGGGGCAGTGTGCTGATGGGAAAGTATACAACCAGTGCTTCCCTGGAGAAGATGGGGCTTATTGACGGGAAAGACATCACTTCGGAAGCCGCCCTTACCAAACTGATGTATCTATTGGGTAGTGGGGTTTCACCCAAATCCTTCAAAACCATTTTTGAAACCTCCCTCAGGGGGGAGATGGCCTAAAATTCTACCCCCAAAATTTTATATAATCCTATTTTTTTTGTTTATTGGGCACCCTGTTTTCGGGAAAAATAGAGAGGTGGCCGAGTGGTTTAAGGCGCACGCCTGGAAAGCGTGTTTCCGCGAGAGCGGATCGAGGGTTCGAATCCCTTCCTCTCTGCCAGGCCTGGTCTGAAATGAAAAATTCGCAAGGATTTTTCACATCTGCAGACAATTTGATCTGAAGCCCTTCTTTTTTTTGAGTTTTTCAGTACGGAGCAGGCCTTATTTTAATTTTTTAGTTGCATTTTTTTTATATCTTTAACCCTAATAACTAATCTAAATTTAAGTTTGAAAAGATGAAAAAATTATTCTCCATCCTGGCTATGGCTGGGCTATTTGTCCTCAGTACAAATACGGTAAGCGCAAAAGCGAATCTAATCCCTTCGAATATGTCTTCAACCCTGGCCACAGCTACTGTCATGCTTCAGGAAGAAGCAGCTGCGGCTTCTGAGGATCGAGGGTTTACGCAAATACTGAAGGAGCAATTCATCCAGGGAGGTGCCGGATTCATGGGAATCGTACTGCTCTGTTTGATTTTGGGACTTGCCGTGGCCATCGAGCGGATCATTTATCTGAATCTGGCCAGCACCAACACTACAAAACTGAAGCATCAGGTGGAGGAAGCGCTTGCTACCGGTGGTGTTGAAGCCGCCAAGGAAGTTTGCCGGAACACCCGCGGGCCTGTGGCTTCCATTTACTACCAGGGCCTCGACCGTTCGGATGAGAGCATAGAATCTGCCGAAAAGGCTGTGGTTGCCTATGGGGGAGTTCAAATGGGACAGCTTGAGAAGAACGTTTCCTGGTTATCCCTCTTTATCGCCATTGCACCCATGCTTGGGTTCATGGGTACGGTAATCGGTATGATCCAGGCCTTCCAGAAAATTAGCGCGGTAGGTAACCTTAGTGCCTCACTGATTGCCGGTGACATTCAGGTAGCTCTTTTGACGACGGTATTCGGTCTGATCACTGCGATCATCCTGCAGATTTTCTACAACTATATCATTGCCAAGATCGACAGTATCGTAAATGATATGGAGGATTCTTCGATCACCCTGATCGACATGCTGGTAGATCACAACAAATAATCGGACCAAAAGACGCGCTTTATGAATATGAACAAGATTGTAAAAATCGTACTGGCCGTTCTCGGTGC
>JAWWDW010000490.1:0-2149 GCA_033719735.1 Robiginitalea sp.
GGGGAGGCCATGTCGTATAACCTGTACACATGGGTGCGTTCCCTGGAGCGGGAAGGGGTTTTTGCCACCGATACCCGCATCATTGCCTTTACAAGTGAAGGGAACAAACGGGTGATTCCGGGTTACGGGGCCGTGGCAGCGGCCAAGGCCTCACTCGAGGCAATGGTTCGACAAATAGCCGTGGAGTTTGCCCACCGGGGGATCCGCGCCAATTGCATCCAGGCCGGGGTTACCGATACCGACTCCCTGAGGCAGATCCCGGGCCACGACCGGCTGATCGAGGCTACCCGCAGGCGCAATCCATTCAAGAGGCTTACGCGGCCATCCGAGGTAGCCGATGCCGTTTACCTCCTGTGCAGGGAAGAAGCCTCCTGGATCACGGGGAATGTACTCAAGGCAGACGGAGGAGAAAGTCTTTGCTGATGGCAGTGACCGATTTTATACATATCCTGGAAAAGCTGCCTTACGCACCCCCCTTCCTCTTTGTGGACGAAATCACAAGGCTCAATGCTGAGGAGGTGGAGGGCTTTTTCCGTTTCAAAGCGGACAGCGATTTCTACGAAGGTCACTTCAAGGGGGCGCCTGTCACGCCAGGGGTCCTTCTGACGGAGTGCTGTGCCCAAATCGGGGTGGTATGCCTCGGGATCCACCTGCTGGAGGAATCCGGAACCATGAATGCCATAGGTGGACTTGCCCTTTCAGAGACCCGGATGGAGTTTTTAAAACCGGTTTACCCCGGGGAAAAGGTCCGGGTGGAAGGGAAGCGGGTCTACTACCGGTTTGGCAAGCTGAAAGCCTCAGTGCGCCTCTACAACGAAGCCGGAGACCTGGCCTGCAGGGGAACCCTGGGGGGAATGATCATAAAGTCAGCGGGATGAAACAACGCGTCGTTATCACCGGAATGGGAATTTGTGCTCCGAATGGGACGGATCTGCCCGCCTTTACGAAAGCCATGTTTGAAGGGCTTTCCGGGATCCGGAAGATCCAGAGCCTCCAGGACCTGGGGTTCCGCTGCCAGGTTGCAGGCGAACCAGATATCTCTGAAGCCATCCTGAACACCTACTTCACCCCCCTGGAACAAAAAGGCCTCAACTGCTCCGGTTTGGTCTACGGTACCATTGCCGGCGTTCAGGCCTGGAAAGATGCCGGGCTTGCGGTCGGAGAGGAAGGGGAGCCCGACTGGGAATCCGGGGTGGTTTTCGGAACCAGCATTCTTGGGGTTGCCAAATTCCGGGAAGCCATCCATCGGGTGGATGCAGGGCAGGTTCGCCGGTTGGGAAGCACTACGGTACCCCAGACCATGGCGAGCGGCATCAGTGCGTTCCTTGGGGGGAAATTGGGGTGTGGGAATCAGGTCAGTACCCATTCCGCTGCATGTAGCACGGGAACCGAGGCGATCCTGGTGGCGTATGAACGCATTGCAAGCGGCAAGGCAACGCGGATGCTGGCAGGAAGCTGCAGCGACAGTGGCCCCTATATCTGGGGGGGCTTTGATGCCATGCGGGTGGTACCCTCGGGCTATAACGACACACCAGAAACGGCCAGCCGACCCATGTCTGCTTCGGCAGCAGGCTTCGTCCCTTCCAGCGGGGCGGGGGCCCTGTTGCTGGAAAGCCTTGAAAGCGCCCGTGCGCGAAAGGCACCCATTTATGCGGAAGTCCTTGGGGGAGCCGTCAACTGCGGGGGCCAGCGAAACGGGGGTAGCATGACCGCATCCAACGCTCTTGCCGTACGGAACTGCATTCGACAGGCCCTTGGGGATGCGGGGGTTGGACCGGAGGCTGTAGACGTGGTTAACGGGCACCTTACGGCGACTGCCGGGGACCCGGCCGAGATTCGCAATTGGTGCGAGGCCCTCGGGAGGAAGGGGGCGGATTTTCCCTACATCAATTCTTTTAAGGACGTGCTGGGGCACGGCCTTGCAGCCTCCGGGAGTATGGAATGCGTTGCGGCCGTGCTCCAGTTCAAATACGACCAGATCATCGGCAACCGGAATGCCGAGGACCTGCATCCCGAAATAGCATCCCTGATTGGCCGGGAGCGCGTACCTGAAAACAACCGCTCCTTCCGGCCTGAGATCATCGCAAAGGCGAGCCTGGGTTTCGGGGATGTGAACGCATGTGTTATCTTTAAGCGCTTTAACCCATAA
>JAWWDW010000491.1:0-2143 GCA_033719735.1 Robiginitalea sp.
AAAATATAGGGGTTCCAGACGAGGGCTTAAATCCTGCCGTGGTCACTTAAAGCGCAAACCCCGCTCCAACGAGCGGGGTTTTGTTTTTCGGGGACCCGTCGAAAGCTTGCTTTCGTAAGGGGACACGGAAAACAAAACCGCACGGCCAGCGGCCGTGCAGGGTTTGCATTTTCAGGTGGGAGCACAAAGGAAAACGGAGCGCAGCGACGTACTCCTGCCGTGGTCACTCAAACTACATACCATTTTACAACAAAACCCTGCAAAGCATATGAGCCCTGTGTTGGAAATTATGCTTGAGATATGTGTAATAGTAAACCAGTTATACATTCCATACCCATCAGCCCCCATTCAGCCTGTGGCGAACACTCCAATACTTTTCAAGGCGCACGGCGACCAACAAGATGAGCCCCAGGAAAATTGAGAGAAGCAAATCCGTTCCTTCCAGGGGCGTCAACATAAAGAACTTGTCGAAGAAGGGCAGGTAAATGGCAGCGAGCTGGAGGGCAATGGTCAGCAAGGTAAGAAAGGTCATCAAGGGGTTGGAGGTAAGGGAAAATGCGTTGTGGCCACTGGCGCGCAGCCCGATAGCATGGCCTATTTGCGTAAAGCCCAGGGTGGCGAAGAGCATGGTTTGCCAGTAGGGATCCGCCGGCTGTGCCGGATCAAAATAATACGCCCCCACCGCCAGGGTAATGACAGCTATCAACGTCCCGGTCCAGGTTACATGGAAAACCTGCCTTTTCCCCAGGATACGGGCTTCCTTCTTCCTGGGAGGCCTGCCCATAACATCCTGTTCAGCGGGTTCCATCCCCAGCCCCAATCCCATCAGGCCATCTGTAAGGAGGTTCAACCAGAGAAGCTGAAGGGGTTTGAGGGCAATCAGCATGCCAAAAAGCGGTGCCAGCAGCATCACCAGGACCTTCCCCAGGTTCCCCCCAAGTGAAAACTTGATGAAGCGCAACAAGTTGTCGAAAATAGAACGGCCTTCTTCAATAGCCGCCACGATGGTGGTAAAATTGTCATCCAGCAGCACCATATCCGAAGCTTCCCTGGCCACACCTGTGCCGGTGAACCCCATGGCTATCCCGATATCGGCCTCCTTCAGGGCCGGAGAATCATTGATCCCATCACCTGTCATGGCCACCACTTCCCCCTCGTTTCGCAGGGCTTGTACAATCCGGTACTTGTCTGCAGGGGCTACCCGCGCGTAGATCGAGACACGACGGACAGTCTCTTCAAGCGCTGACTTCTCAGCATTGGCCAGGGTATCTCCTGTCACGGTTTTAGGATCATCTGTAAAATTCAGGCTCCGGGCAACGGCCATGGCCGTTATGGGATGGTCACCCGTGATCATGATCGTCCGGACACCGGCTTTCCGGCAGCTGGCAATGGCGGCCTTTACCTCTTCCCGGGGAGGGTCCATCAACCCGGTGACCCCGACAAAGATCAGGTCTTTTTCCAGGGCCTGTTGCCCGCCTTCCCCTGGCACCTCCCACGCTCCTTTGTAGGCGAAGCCCAGTACGCGTATTCCTTTTTTGGCGTATTGGCGGTTTGCCCTGAGGATACGTTCCCGCCAGCGGTCATCAAGGTCTACGATGCCCTCTAGTGTCCAGAGTTTTGAAGAGACCTCCAGCAACCCGTCCACGGCACCTTTGGTGAGGATCACAAAAGGAAATCCCTGGAAAGCCTCCGTGCCGGAGGGGTGTCTCCCTTCATGCACTTTGTGGATGGTGCTCATCCGCTTTCGCTCCGAATCGAACGGTATCTCTTCAACTCTGGGAAAAATCGCTTCCCCTGTGTTACAATGGATCCCGGCGTATTCTGCAGCTGCGAGCAGGGCCTTTTCGGTCGGGTCGCCGAGGTACTTTCCGGGTTCGTCCTGCTTTGGTTTTGCATCATTGCAAAGAAGGCCTATCCAAAGCGGGAGTTGAAATGCGGGGTGTATTTCCCGGTCCACAGGGGGAAAGGCTTCCTGTTGGCCCGAAATCTCCAGGGTTGTTACCGTCATTTCGTTTTTTGTGAGTGTCCCGGTCTTGTCGGCGCAAATAACGGTTACGGATCCCAGGGTCTCTACCGCAGGTAGATTCCGGATCAGGGCGTTTCGTTTCAGCATTCTCTGGGATCCCAAAGCAAGGGTGATCGT
>JAWWDW010000492.1:0-2142 GCA_033719735.1 Robiginitalea sp.
ATCAAAGACCAGCTGACGGCCGAGGTTCAATCCCAGCAGACCCTGTTGAAGACTATTCGGCAGAACGAAAGTGCCTATGCGGTGGAGATAGAGAAAAAACGCAAGGAAGCCCGTGCGATCGAAAGGCAAATTGAAAACCTGATCCGGTCTGCCATTGCGGCCTCCAACCGGGAGAGCGGGGCTGGAAATACCGCATCCAGTACTTTTGCCCTCACTCCCGAGGCAACCCTGATCGCCAACAATTTTTCCGCCAACAAAGGCAGGCTGATCTGGCCGGTGGAAAAAGGCGTGAAGAAGCAGGGCTACGGGGTGTACCCGGACGCGGTGTATCCGGGCATCAAACACCAGAGCAACGGGGTGATCATCGCCACCGACCAGGGGGCAAAGGCAAGGGCCGTATTTGAAGGGGAGGTTATAGCCGTACTTGCCGTGCCCGGGGGGAACAAGGGGGTTCAGATCAAACACGGGAATTATATCAGCACCTATTACAACCTGTCCGAACTCTATGTTAAAAAGGGCGACAAAGTAGAGGCGAAAGAAGCCCTGGGAGAGGTTTATACCAATCGGTCTAACGGACTGACCCAACTGAAATTCTATCTATACCGGGATGCCACCCGCCTCAATCCGGAGGAGTGGATTTACCGCCTTTGACAAAGCCAATCATGAAAACCATTCCGATGGCTCCCAAAAAAGAGCGGGTTGACCCCAATGCTTCTATTTTTGACTTCGAGATCTCAGTGGAGGATATGGCCCGTATCGACCATTTGGACCAGGGCCGCCGCTTAGGCGCGGACCTGGATCATTTTGACTTCTGAAATCAGTCCTTGAACAGGGCCTTTAGTTCCGTGGCCTCCTGTGGCTTCATCTTGCCGGCCAGCACCAAACTCAGTTGCTTTCTCCTGAGTGCAGCCTCAAACCGCTGTTTTTCCAGTTCTGTTTCGGGTTCGATGGGGGGCACCTCGGTGGGGACGCCGGTATCGTCCACGGCGACAAAGGTATAGATGGCCTCATTGGCCCTGGTCCGCTCCCCGCTGAAACGGTCCTCGATCCACACATCGATAAATACTTCCATGGAGGTTCTGAAAGTCCGCGAAATGGCTGCTTCGACGGTTACCACGCTGCCCAGTGGTACGGAGCGATTGAACGCTACATGGTTGACAGAAGCCGTCACTGAAATCCGACGGCTGTGCCTGCGGGCGGTAATGCTGGCAGCCCGGTCCATTCGGGCGAGCAATTCACCCCCAAAGAGGTTGTTCAGCGGATTGGTTTCACTCGGCAGGACGAGATCCGTCATAATGGTCCTTGAATCGCTGGGTTTCTTGGCCTTCATAGGGATATTTTCGGGCAAAGATACAGCCTTCACCTCAGAAGTGACCGATAAGCCAAAGAGATTCTAACGTTTGGAGAGCAGCCAGGCATCCGGGGATTCGCGACGCCTTATTTCCTTCAGATTTTCGAGGGCTTCTTCGGGATCCAGGAAGCTGGCAAAGGCCACGTGATGCAACCCAAAATCATTCTGGCCCAGGTAGTGGGCAGGATATCCTTTGCGGATGAGCTGCTGTATGCGTTTATCGGCATTGTCGCGAAAGCGGTATGCACCTGCGATTACGTGGTGTATCGCTTCAGCCTCGGTCTTTTGGGTGACCTCAAGACTTACAGAGGGCAGCTCTACCGGGTCTGTATTAAAGAAGGTGGCCTGCTGAATCTGCCTTGAAACCTCTTTCTGTGCTTCTTCATGGGCAACGGTTGTGGCCGTGCGCTGTCGCTCGTAGAGTGAGTAGCTGCTCAGGCCTGTCGCCAGTGCCAGCAAGACGACCGCCGCGTATTTTAAAACAGGGCGCAATCCTTTTTTACTGCGGGTTTCGGGGGTTATGGTAAACGGAATCCGCTCCTCGAGCTCTGAAACCTCCTCCTTCAGGACTTCCCGCACGATCGGATTGCCAATGACCGGGGAGAGGCCATAGGAAGACATGAGATAGTTTGTACGGGTATCCGGATCGAATACCATCTTGCCCTCCCTGTTTAAGCGGAAGGTTCCCAAACCTGCCAGATCCAGGGGTTCCCCGCCTGCAAGGGTGTCTTTCCACAGGCGCGACTGGGAGGTAACCCGTTCAAGGGTCTTTTCATAGGAATCTCCTTCTG
>JAWWDW010000493.1:0-2133 GCA_033719735.1 Robiginitalea sp.
ATATCCTTGGATATTGCCATGAGTTGCACTTTGAATACAATCCGGGAATCCACAGTATTCTTTTGGGGTTGGTCCGGTTCTGTTTTGGCCGGGGCCTCTTCCACCTTTTTCTCGATGGGTTCCGTTTTCGGTTCTTTTACATTTGCCTGGGGTTTCTCGGAAGTTTCCACCGGGGTTTTTGGCACGGCTTCCTTTTGCGCCTCCGGCATTTTGTCCACTTGAACCGAGGTATCCCTGATTTCCTTTGGGGTCTCTTCGGTACGGGTAGTGACCGCCGGCGCCTTTTCTTCCGGGACTTCCTGCTGCTTTTCGGCCTCATCGGGCGTATTGCCGGGAATGCTGGCAGTCAGCGATGTGCTGTTGGACCGGATGGTGTTCTTGTATTCCAGGATGGCCGAAGCGATGGCCCTGCCCATTTCCTGCTGTCCCTTCGGGGAATTCAGGTACTTGCCTTCATTGCGGTTCGTCAAAAACCCGGTCTCGATCAAAACGCTGGGCATGAAGGTCTGGTGCAGGACGATAAAACCTGCCTGCTTGACTTTCCGGTCCTTGCGCTTGAGGTTCCCGGTAAAACGGTCCTGCATCAATTTGCCGAGCAGGATGCTCTGTTCCAAAAATTCTTCCTGCATGATGGTAAGGCCGATGACCGATTCAGGGGAATTGATGTTGTAATCCGCATAGCGGGTTTCGTAGTTGTCCTCCAGGTAGATCACGGAGTTTTCCTTCTTGGCGACCTCAAAATTCTGTTTGTTGGCATGAAGGCCCAACACGAAGGTACCTGCCCCGTGGGCATCGGAGGAATGGGAATCACAGTGTACCGATACAAAGAGGTCCGCCTTGGCCTTGTTGGCGATCTCCCCCCGTTTGTAGAGGTCCACGAAAGTGTCATCTTCCCGGGTATAGACCACGTTCACCTGCCGGGTTTCCTCCAGGGCCTTACCGGCCTCGAGAACGATATTCAGGGCGATGTTCTTTTCCAGGAACCCATTTCCCAGGTTCCCGGGGTCGTGGCCGCCGTGCCCTGCATCCAGCACCACTGTAAAGGGGGCTTCCCCCAGGGGGTCACCCTGGGAAGCCTGCGCCAGGAGACCGATGCTGCAGAATGCCAGAAACACCGTCAGCAGGCTGGTCAGAAATCCGTTATGTATGCCAGTATACTTCAATTTCAAGCGGGTTAAATTTACCTAAAGGTACGCCGTGCAGAAGGAAAAATATGTAAGTTTGATCCCTGAATTCCAAGCGAACTCTGTACAAAAATAGAATTTATCGCTTTGCAATCAAAGATACATCTGGGACTTTTCCTGGGCTTGCTGCTATTGGCCGTCGGGGGATTGTCCGCTCAGGAGGACCTGATCAGGCCACTGCCCATCAAGGCGGTGGGCGATACGCTGAGAGCTCCCGAGCTTCCTGAATTGCTTGGCAAACCAGATTCTGTCCGTACCGATTCGGTCCGCCCTGCCGAAGGCGCCCTGATGGACAAAGTGAAGTACAGGGCCAAGGATTACGTCCGTATCGACCAGAAGGAAAAGCGGATCTACCTCTACAACGAAGCGGAAATCTACTACCAGGATACCGAACTGAAGGCGGGGATTATCGTCCTGGATTACGTCAACAACGAGGTGTATGCGGGCCGGATCAGGGATTCGCTGGGCAACTACACCCAACTCCCCTACTTCAAGCAGGGAGCCAACGAAGTGATCCCGGATTCGATCCGTTTTAATTTCGACTCAGAAAAGGCCATCATCTGGAATTCCCGTTCGGAACAACAGGCCGGGCTGGGCCAGTTGGGCAGTGATGCCATGAAGGTCTATGCCGAGCGAACCAAGAAGGAAAACGATTCGGTCTACTTCCTGAGTGAAGGCAAGCTGACCACCTCAAAGGATACCATTGACCCCGATTATTACATCCGGGTCCGCAAAGCCAAATTCGTACCCAAAAAGAAAGTAATCGCCGGGTTTTCAAACCTCTATATCGTGGATGTCCCCACGCCTCTGGCCCTGCCCTTTGCGTATTTCCCACTGACCACCGGGCGGACGGCCGGGATCCTGATGCCGACCTTCGGGATAGACCCGGACCGGGGCTTTTTCCTGCAGAACGGGGGGTATTACCTGCCCATCAACGACTATGTGGACC
>JAWWDW010000494.1:0-2124 GCA_033719735.1 Robiginitalea sp.
AATTCCTGGGGCAGTATTGTGGCCCTGACCTATATGGCGGCCCAGCGCACCTTCCCCGACTACAACGACATGGCCGACAACAAGGCCTATCTGGAGTCCGTGGCACGGAGTTTCGGTTACTTTTTCGGGAAGGAAAAACAGGTGCGTGTCAACACCATTTCCCAGTCCCCGACCCCTACAACGGCCGGGAAAGGGGTTACGGGCTTTGACGCCTTTATAAACTACGCCGAAAAGATGTCGCCCCTGGGCAACGCCTCTGCCCTGGAATGCGCCAATTATACGGTGAGTCTGTTTTCGGACCTCACCCGGAAAGTTACCATGCAGAACCTCTATCACGACGGGGGCTTCTCTTCTACGGGAGTGAGCCAGGAAATCATCGATACGTTTGCGGAATAAGAAGGGAGAAACAGGATTTTAAAGCCATCCCCCCCTGCGGATGGCTTTTTTTTAAACGCTTATGGATTTGCGATTTTCATTTGTGGTCCCGGTATACAACCGGCCGGAAGAGACCCGGGAACTCCTGGAGAGCCTCTCCGGGCAGCAGTACGGGGATCCCTTTGAGGTGGTGATCGTGGAGGACGGTTCGCAGGAGACGTCACAGGAGGTGGTCGGGCAGTACAAAGACCGGTTGCAGATCGCCTATTACCAAAAGGAGAATACAGGTCCCGGGGATTCCCGAAACTACGGAATGAGAAAGGCCAGGGGCACCTATTTTATCCTGGTGGATTCCGACTGTATCCTGCCTCCGGAGTACCTGCAGCAGGTGGCTGATGCCCTTGGGCAGCAATACCTGGATTGTTTCGGAGGGCCGGACGATGCCCATCCCTCGTTCAATGCCCTCCAGCAGGCGATTAGCTTTACCATGACCTCTGTCCTGACCACAGGTGGGATCCGGGGCAAGAAGATCGCGCGCGACTTTCAGCCGCGGAGTTTCAATATGGGCCTTTCCCGGGAGGCATTTGAAACGAGTGGCGGTTTCGGGAACATCCATCCGGGCGAAGATCCGGACCTGAGCCTGAGGCTTTTAAAACTGGGGTATTCCCTGGGGTTTATCCCCGGCGCCCGTGTCTACCATAAACGCCGTATCGACTTTTCGTCATTTTTCAGGCAGGTAAACAAATTCGGACTCACCCGTCCCATCCTCAACAGGTGGCACCCGGGGTCTTCCCGTATCACCTACTGGTTCCCCGCGTTCTTTATGATGGGGCTCCTCCTGGCTGCATGCCTGCCGATGGTATGGCGGGACCCGCGGGCCTGGTATCCGGCGGTACTGGTCGGAGCCTACCTGCTGGCTATCGGAATGGGTGCTGGCATTAAAACCCGAAACCTAAAGGCTGCCCTGCTGGCCCCCGTGGCCACGCTGGTCCAATTCACGGGCTATGGGCTGGGTTTTCTTAAATCCACCATCTTGCTTACCTTTAGTAGGAAAAAACCGGAGGAACTCTTTCCCCGGCTCTTTTTCAAACCCTGAGTCTTGATTAAAAAACTGCAAACCGGGATGCGGCATCGAAAAGTACGGGTTTTCCTGATATTCCTGGTCTGTTCCTTTGGGGCATGGCTCATCAGCAGGCTTTCCCAGACCTATACCCATACGGTCGATTTCAATCTCGCCTTTACCCACATGCCCGAAAACAGGGTGTTGCTGGACCCACCGCCCGAGGAGATCGGGGTTCGTATCCGTGCCAACGGGTTTCAGCTGCTGGGATACCAACTCAGCCCCCGTACCGTCGAAATCGACCTGAGAGATGCCAGGGATTCGCGGAAAGGAGCTTATATCAGCCCCCAGTCCTACAGGGAACAGATTGAACGGCAGTTGGGACAGGGCATCGGGATGCTGCAAATCCCTTCGGATACGATCTTTATGAACTTCCAGCAGCTCCGGTCCAAAACGGTGCCCGTACGGGTTCAGGCTGCCCTTGACTTTGCCCAGAACCACATGCTGGACGGAGACCTGAAGGTGGAGCCGGACCAGGTACACCTGCTGGGTCCGCCTGAGGAAATCGACAGCATTGCCGAGGTGCATACAGAACCGCTTTCCGTATCGGACCTCAAAGCCGATTTCCAGTATGAACTCGGCCTTGAAGAGGCAGAAAGGTACCGGTATACCGAGTTTTCAGACGTCCG
>JAWWDW010000495.1:0-2119 GCA_033719735.1 Robiginitalea sp.
CCTCTTTTTCCTGGGGGTCGGTAGCGGCCCGCTGCTTTTTGGGCCCATTTCGGATAGTGTGGGCAGAAAACCGGTGGTTTACATCGGTTTCGGATTGTTTATCCTCGCCAGCTTTTTGTGTGTGGCTTCTGAAAGCCTTGGTGTGATGGTGTTTGGCCGGTTTTTACAGGGCGTGGCCCTTTCCGCCCCCAGGACGATCAGTATCGCCATGATCCGCGATAAGTTCAGCGGAGACTACATGGCGCGTATCATGTCCTTTGTTACAGTCGTTTTTATCCTTGTTCCCGTGGTTGCGCCTACCCTCGGGAAAGGCATCCTGGATGCGTTCGGCTGGAAGGCCATCTTTCACTTTCAGGTGGGTTTCGGCCTTTTGGTGGCCCTGTGGTTCTGGCTCAGGCAACCGGAAACCCTTCCCGTAAGGAACCGCACTTCCTTCAGGGCGATCATCCTGATTCGGGGGTTCCGCGAGGTACTCCAGTACCGGCGTACGGTAATCTTTACGCTGATCTGGGGATTTGTGACCGGGTCCTTCCTGGTGTACCTGAGCACTTCCCAGATGATCTTCGAAGTGCAATATGGAGTGGAAGACCTCTTTCCCTATCTTTTCGCGGCCCTGGCCATCACCATTGGTGCAGCCACCTTCCTGAACGGTTCCCTGGTAGTACGGCTGGGTATGCGCAGACTTATTGGGGTATCCCTTGTCAGCTTCACAGTCATTTCCCTGGTGTATGTATTGCTTTACCAGGGAAGCCCCAATCCCCCGGTCTGGATTTTGATGGGGTTCCTCTGCCTGCAGTTTTTCAGTATTGGGTTTCTTTTCGGAAACCTCAGGGCGATGGCCATGGAACCCCTTGGTCATATTGCGGGTCTGGGCGCAGCCATCACCGGTTTTATGGCTTCGGTAATTTCCGTGGCACTCAGTACCTGGATCGGTAGTTTTGTACGGGAAACAGCATTCCCCATGTTCCTGGGGTTTCTCCTGTGTGGTCTGGTTTCCCTCCTGCTGCTGGGTTACAGCCAGTACAGGTACCGCGCGAGCGGGGCTGCATAGGGAACCTCCCATGTGCTGGATTCCCATTCAGGACGGGTGTTTTGTTAATGTGTCAAAGTGATCCGGGTTTTGACCTCCCCTATTGGATTCGATTCTTATCTTTACCTAAAATTCGAAGGCATACATGTGGGTCTGGGTCATCTTTATTTCTATTATCATCCTTTTTCTCGCCCTTGACCTGGGAGTTTTCAACAAAGAAGATCACGTAATCCGCTCTAAAGAGGCGGCTACCTGGACGGCCGTCTGGGTTACCCTGGCCCTGAGCTTTAGCGGCGGGATCTACTGGTTGTTCTCGCAAGGACTGGTGGACAACCCGACGGAGCTGACGCCGGGAAACGCCGTATTGAAGTACATCACCGGCTATCTCATCGAACTTTCGCTTAGCATCGATAACGTTTTTGTGATAGCGGTGATCTTTTCGGCCTTCGCCATCCCCCCCATCTACCAGCACAGGGTCCTTTTCTGGGGAATTCTGGGGGCCATTGTATTTCGGGCCCTGATGATCCTCTTCGGGGTGGCCCTGATCAACAGAATAGGATGGATCATATATGTTTTTGGGGTCTTCCTCCTATATACCGCTTATAAAATGCTCAAGGCGGGCGACCACGAATTCAAGCCCAAGGAATCCTATATTTTTAAGCAGATCACCAAGATTTTTCCCATTACCAGGGATTTAAACGGCAACCGGTTTCTGGTCAAGCGCATGGGGATTACCGCAGCCACCCCCCTGCTGCTGGCCCTGATCATAATTGAAATAACCGATATCCTCTTCGCCCTGGACAGCATCCCGGCCATATTAGCGATTACGGCCGACCCGTTTATTGTGTTCAGCTCCAACATCCTGGCCATCCTTGGATTGCGTTCGATGTATTTCCTGGTGTCCCGAATGCTCAGCAAATTCCGGTTTATCAACTACAGCCTCGTGGTCATCCTGGCTTTTGTGGGGACCAAAATGCTGCTCTCCCACCATGTGAAAGTCCCGGAATGGCTTTCCCTCTCAGTGATCGTGATCTCCCTGGTCGGGGGAATTCTCGCCTCGGTGTATATCCCTGAAAAGGAAGAAGACGA
>JAWWDW010000496.1:0-2109 GCA_033719735.1 Robiginitalea sp.
TATGAAGGCCAGGGGGCAGAGCACTCTTCCGCCCGGATGGAACGCTACCTGCAGCTTTGTGCCCGGGACAATATGTTTGTAGCCGACTGTAGTACCCCGGCAAACCTCTATCATTTGCTAAGGCGACAGATGCTGGCGGGCTTCCGAAAGCCTTTGATCGTATTCACCCCCAAAAGCCTGCTGCGCCATCCGAAATGCGTTTCCACTGTGCAGGAGCTCACAGAGGGAAGTTTCCAGGAGGTGATCGACGACCCTGAAGCTGATCCGAAAAAGGTCCGTAGCCTTGTCTTTTGCACCGGAAAATTCTATTACGACCTGCTACAGGTGAAGGAAGAACAGGGAAGGGAGGACGTAGCCCTGGTACGCGTCGAACAACTCTTTCCCCTGCCAGGGGATCAGATGCGCACCATCATTGAAAAATACAAGGAGGCAGAGGACCTGGTGTGGGCCCAGGAGGAACCCAGGAACATGGGGGCCTGGAGCCACCTGCTGATGCATTTTCCGGAGGCCAGCGGATTCAGGGTGGCATCGCGGAGGATTTACGCCTCCCCGGCGGCGGGAAGCGCTGTGCGTTCGAAAATTCGACACCAGCAGGTCATCGACTACGTATTCGATAAGACCAGGGACAATCAGACCCGGCCATTTTCAAAAACGGAGGCTACGCAATGAAACGGATATTCCTGTTACTGGTCATGGGCGCTATTCCCGGGTTAAAAGCCCAGGTGGAGGATGCCCGTTATCGCCAGGTGGCAGATCGGTTCCAGGAAGCCTATAACACCCGTGACTACGAGCAGATCTTTGGCATGTTTGATCCGGTCCTGAAGCAGCAGCTCCCCCTCGGGAAAACAAAGATGCTTTTTGAACAACAGGTGCGTCCCGGTTTGGGCTCCCTGCAGGAAATGGAATTGAATCAGGTCAGCGGGTCTGCCCATATCTACAAGAGCATTTTCGACCAGGGTGTTTTAGACATCTCCATTTCCCTGAACGGGGAGGATCGCATCAACGGATTGTACCTGAAGCCCCATAAGCCTGTAGACAGGGCGCCGGTAATTCAGCGGAATACCACCCCGATGCAGTTGCCCTTTCAGGGCCAATGGTTTGTATACTGGGGCGGTGAATCCGAAGCCCAGAATTATCATATGAATGATGAGAACCAGCAATATGCCTACGATTTCCTCAAAGTAGCGGACGGGAAATCCTACGAGGGATCCCCCGACGAGAATGAGAGCTACTTTGCCTTTGGCCAGCCGATACTGGCCCCATGTGATGGCACGGTGGTCCTGGCCATTGACGGGGTGCCGGACAATACCCCGGGAGAACTCAACCCCGTCCATAAAACCGGCAACACCCTGGTCCTGAGGACCGATGCCGGAGAGTATATCCTGTTGGCGCACCTCAAGGAAGGCTCGCTCGAGGTTGAAAAGGGACAGCAGGTCCAAAAGGGTGACCTTCTGGGGCTTTGCGGAAATTCCGGGAACAGTACGGAGGCCCACCTGCACCTGCAGCTGCAAAACACCCGTGATATCCACAATGCCACCGGTGCCAGGCTGTTTTTTGAGCAAATACGCGTCAACGGGACCATTAAAAATGACCATATCCCCGTTAAGGAGGATTTTATAGAGAACATCAACTAACTAGATTAATATTTGTAGTTCATGATTTTAGAAATGAAAGTCCCCTCACCCGGGGAATCCATTACGGAAGTTGAGATTGCAGAATGGCTTGTACAGGATGGAGATTACGTCGAAAAGGACCAGGCCATCGCAGAGGTGGACTCCGATAAGGCCACTCTGGAACTTCCTGCTGAGGCCAGTGGCGTTATCACCCTGAAGGCCGAGGAAGGCGATGCGGTAGGCGTGGGGGAGGTCGTGTGCCTGATCGATACAGATGCTGAAAAGCCGGAAGGTAGCGCTGCAGAAGCCTCCAAAAAAGAGGAGAAGGAAGCAGCACCGGCAAAAGAAGCGACAAAGGCACCCGAAGCTACCCAGCCTTCGGAGGCGGCGTCCTATGCCTCAGGGACTGCCTCTCCGGCAGCGCGAAAAATCCTGGATGAGAAGGGGATTGACCCTCCTGCTGTAGCGGGAACCGGTAAGGGCGGGCGCATCCTGA
>JAWWDW010000497.1:0-2101 GCA_033719735.1 Robiginitalea sp.
ACCGCCATTTTTGAAGGCATCAGCGAGGCACACTTTAAAAAATACTACGCTCCCGTCTGCCGGGATCTGGACAGGGACAACGCCGTAGGGAAGTTCATCTTCCTGGTGACACGGGTCATCCAAAAATCCCCCGTGCTTAAAAGGGGGATCCTGGAACTGCTGGGCAGGGAACAAGGCAACCAGGTCTCTGCGCTTAGGATGAGTTCTGCCCTCTGGGACACTTTTACAGGCAGTGCCGGATACCGCAACATCCTGAGGCGTTTCCTGCATCCGGGGCTCCTGGCCGGACTTGCCACGAGCATCCTGAGATCAAACACACCAACATTTAACCGACCGAATCATGAGGAACAAAAAGCTGGGCAGGCACTATAAAGACGGTGAGATCATCATCAAACAGGGAACCAGGGGGAACTGCCTGTATGTAGTACAGGAAGGCATCGTAGAGATTATCCATGAGACACCGGATGGAGACGTCAAGGTCGCTGAATTGGGAAAGACCGAGTTCTTTGGGGAAATGGGTCTTTTTGAAGAAGACGTGCGTTCCTGTACGGTCAGGGCCCTGGGCGATGTCAAAATACTTACCATCGACAAGCGCAATTTCTACAAATCCATCCGCCGGGACTCTTCCCTTGCCTACCGGCTTTTGGAGAAAATGTCCAATCGATTGCGGGAGGCAACCCAAAAGATTCAGAATCAGTAGGCCTCGTGCTTTAGGTTTAAGGCCTCACTACTGGCCTGGCTAACGACCCCCTGATAACGAGGGGGGGCAAGCCCCCTCCCCCAACGTCAATTTAGTTCGGCCCGGTGCATTTTCAATTCAGGCCGCGCAGAAAAGGCACCACAACCCTCACCAAAAAATTCTACTACCCAAACCCAGGGCTACCGATCCTGCAACAGCTGCTTAAACTTCCCCTTCGACTTTCGGATCCGCACGGCCACCACCTTATATTCCGGGCACATGGCTTCTGAGTCGTGCACATCGCTGGTGATGTTGTTGACCATGATGTCCGGGAAGTGGAAGGTAGTACTGAGGATGCCCGGCTTGACTTCATCGGTGATGCGCGCCTTGACATCCACCTTGCCCCGGGGCGATTCCAGGCAGACAAAATCGCCTTCCGAAATCCCATTGTCGGCGGCATCTTGCGGGTGGATCATCAGGTAGTCGCTTTTGAGGATTTCCTGGTTGGCGGTCCTGCGGGTCATTGCCCCGCAATTGTAGTGTTCCAGTTCCCGGTTGGTGGTCAAAATGTAGGGATATTTTTTACCGTGTTCCCGGATTTCCTGTGTTTCTTCCCAGGGGTGGAACTCAAAATACCCCAGGCCCCGTTTGAATTCCTCCTGGTGGAGAATCTGTGTATCCGTTCCGTCCGGGGCCACCGGCCACTGCAGGCCGTTCTTGCCCAGGCGGTCCCACCGGATCCCCGCAAAGAAGGGGACGATTTGGGAGATTTCCTCCAGCATCCCATCCGGGGTATAGTCGGGTTGGGCATAGCCCATGCGGTTCATCAGGTCCACGATGATCTGCCCGTCCGGTTTGGTGCCCGGCAGGGGATCCACCACCTGACGGACGGCCTGTACGCGCCGCTCCCCATTGGTGAAGGTACCGCTCTTTTCCAGGAAGGAAGCCCCGGGTAGGATGACATCCGCATGTTTGGCAGTTTCGGTCATAAACAGCTCCTGCACGATCACCAGGTCCGTCGCCTGAAGGGCCCGGATCACCTTTTGGGTATTCGGGTCGGTCTGGACCACATCTTCACCGATGATCCAGATGGCTTTCAATTTGCCATCGAGGGCCGCCTGGAACATCTCAGGGATCTTATAACCAATGTGGGTGGGTACGGTGCTGCCGTAAAATTCATTGTACCGCTTGTTGATGTCCGGCTGTGTCACATCCAGGTATCCTGCGCCCTGGTGGGGCTGAACGCCCATATCGGCGCTTCCCTGCACGTTGTTTTGTCCGCGAAGGGGGTTGACCCCCACGCCTTTCCTTCCGATATTCCCCGTCAGCATGGCCAGGTCGGCAATCTGCATGACGGTAAAGGTCCCCTGGGACTGCTCGGTCACCCCCAGCCCGTGAAAGGACATCGCATTGGGCACGCGG
>JAWWDW010000498.1:0-2098 GCA_033719735.1 Robiginitalea sp.
ATTGCAACCGGCCCACAACGTCATCGCCACCCTGAAGGGTGCCGAATACCCGGACCAATGGGTGATCCGGGGCAACCACCACGATGCCTGGGTCCATGGCGCAGCAGACCCGGTCAGCGGCATGGTGGCCCTGATGGAGGAAGCCCGGGCCATTGGAATGCTGGCCAAAAACGGACAGCGACCCAAACGGACCCTGGTCTATTGCGGCTGGGACGCAGAGGAGCCCGGGCTGATCGGTTCCACCGAGTGGGTGGAGGACCACAAGGAAGAATTACAGCGGAAAGCGGTGGCTTATATCAACACCGATGGAAATGGACGGGGCTTTCTGGGGGCTGGCGGCTCCCACTCCCTGCAAACAATGGTCGCCGAAGTGGCGGCTTCCGTGCCCGACCCGCAGACCGGGGTCTCGGTAAAAGAGCGGCGGGCTGCAAGGGATCTCGTCAACGGAGGGGATGGCTCTTTTGAACTCTATGCCCTGGGTTCCGGATCGGACTACACCCCCTTTATCCAGCATGCCGGGATCGCCTCCCTGAACCTCGGGTATGGAGGGGAAAGTGCCGGGGGTGAATACCATACCATTTACGATACCTATAGCCATTACAAACGCTTCAAGGACCCGGACATGAGCTATGGGGTGGCCCTGGCCAAAACCGCCGGGCGCATCACGCTCAGGCTGGCCAATGCCGGTGTACTGCCCCTGGATTTCGGACCCTGGCACCAGACCCTTTCAGGCTACCTGAAGGAGGTAATGAAAACTGCGGAAACCATGCGGGAAACGGCCCTGAAGCACAACGGGCTGCTGGAGAAAAAGGCGTTTCGCCTGGCGGCCGACCCGAAAAAACCCCAGGCTGCTCCAACGGAAAAAGCCCCGGTACCCTATCTGGATTTCTCCCCCCTGCAGAACGCCCTGGCGGCCCTTCAAAAGGAAGTGGATGCCCTGGGAAGCAAGGACCTGAGCAGCTTGTCCGAAACCAAAAAAAAGGCGCTGAATACCCTGCTGATGCGGGCAGAACAACAACTGACCTCCCAGGAGGGGTTGCCACGCCGGGGGTGGTATAAGCACCAGATCTATGCGCCGGGCTTCTACACGGGCTATGGCGTAAAAACGCTTCCCGGGGTGCGGGAGGCCATCGAACAGGAAAACTGGGAGGAAGCCAGGCAGCAGGTCGATAGGCTTGCCGGGACCCTGGACCAAATGAGGAAGCACCTGGAAAAGGTGAATCAAGTGACGGAATAATCCAATGGAACACTGAGGTGTGCTGAATCCACCTGTTCACGGGGCAGCCACCCGCTTATCGATAATCTGGTTATGGCGCGATTCTTAAAAAAACCGGGGATGCGGGAAATTCCCGCCTTTGGAAAACTGGGTTTTGTGGGTACCCAGCGCATGAAGCACCCGGTTATCGATGTCATCCGCTACGGGGAGGACCACATTGAAGTCACTGAAAATGTCGCCCCCCGTTCGCTGGAAGAATACAGGGGGTCCGAAACCCCTGTTTGGATCAATGTCTGTGGGCTGCACGATACGGATTTGATCACAGAGATCGCAGAGATGTACCAGCTCCATCCGGCCGTGATCGACAAGATTACCAACACCGCTACCCGTTCTTCTTACGAAGATTTTGACGACTACCTCGTGGTTTCGATAAAAATGCTCAAACTGGATCCGCAAGCCAGTGAGGTGGAGGCCGAACACATCCTCTTCGTGCTGCACGACCAGGTGTTGCTGACCTTCCAGGAAAACGACCAGGACCCGTTTGACCCGATACGCGGCCGGATGCAACATACGGGAAACCGTATCCGCCTTGCCCGTACGGATTACCTGTTATTCAGCCTGTTACGAGCCATCCTTAACGACTACCGCTACCTCATTGAACAGATTGGCGCCAAGATCGAAGCCCTTGAAGAAGTGATCTTCAAACGTCCCTCCGGGGACATCCTTGAACGTATCGGCGACTACAAACTCGAGATCAATTACATCCTCAAATTTGTCCGCCCGGCGCGGGACACCCTGCTCCAGCTCTGTAAATCCGATCATGAATTTATCGATGTGGAACGTTCCGGGCAGGTAATCAACAACGTGCTGGAACTCGCAATG
>JAWWDW010000499.1:0-2094 GCA_033719735.1 Robiginitalea sp.
CCCTTATGACCCCACTGCGGAGTCCCTAGGCCTGGATACCTCCCAGAATACATCCGATATTGGGCAGGATCGGCGAATCAAGTCCAACCAGCTCGATGCCAAACTCGATTACTACCACATCCTGAATGCCCGCAGCAATATCAATTTCACCTTCGGGACCATCCTGAGCCGGCAGGAATTCAATTCAGACCTGTTCCAGTTCCTCGAGGACGGCACGGTATTCAACCCGACGCCGACCTTCAATGAGGGCCGGGCCACCAACGATACCGAGTACAATTTCAGCGATATCTACCTGGGGGTCCACTACCGGGTCAAGAAGGGGATCTTTACCATTACCCCGGGCTTTTCCCTGCACGCCTACGGAAACCGCAACACACAATTCGGGGAAACCTATAAGGACACCTTTTTTCGTTTCCTGCCCGATTTTGAGACCCGGATCCAGTTCAAGAAAAGTGAATCCCTGACCCTCAGGTATGAAATGCGCAACCAGTTTACCGATGTCACCCGCCTGGCTGAAGGGTTGGTCCTGAACAATTTCAACAGCATACAGTTCGGGCAGTCCGACCTGCAGAATGCCCTCTCCCACAATGTCAGCCTGCTCTACAGCAGTTTTAACCTCTTTAACTATACCAACGTTTTTGCCCGGGCTGCCTATTCGAGCAATATTGACCAGATCCGTAGCCTTACCAATTTCGAGAACGTAATCCGGACCAGCACTTTTTTTAACTCGGGTTTCGCCGATGAGACCGTCAATGTCTTCGGTCGGATCCAGCGTACCTTTGGCAAGGTAAGGGCCACGCTTAATGCCAGTTTTAACTACAGTAAGATCAACCAGTTTATACAGGGGCAACGTTCCCTGAACGAAGGGTTCACCCAGACCTACACCCCGGGCATCCGGACGAATTTTAAAGAGGCCCCCAACATCAACCTTCAGTACCGCTATAGCAGAACCAACAATAACCAGGGTGGGGGGGAGACCACCTTCGTAACCAATGCGCCATCCGTGGAATTCGATGCATATATCTGGAAGGCCCTAACCTTCCGCACCAACTACACCTATACAAATCAGGACCTGGGCAATGGGGATTCCCAGTCTTTTCAGACCTGGGACGCCAGCCTTTCCTATCGCAAGGACAGGGATTCCAAATGGGAGTACGAGGTCAGGGCCACCAATATCCTGGATATCGATGCCCAGGTCCGCAACAGGGCCAACAACGTTTCCGTCTTTATCTCTGAGACCTTTATCCAGCCCCGGTTTTTGACTTTCCGGCTCGTTTACAGCCTCTGACGGTCCAGCCCGCTTTTCGGGGTCGGTGGTCTGGACCTTTCCTATTTTCCGTCGATCTGGTTCAACAATACATCAACGGCCTTTTTAAGCTGCGGGTCCTCCCCTTTCGCTTTGCTGTCCGGGGCGTTGTCCACGATCACATCCGGCACGGCCGGCCCGTGTTCCATGTTTTCCCCTGTGGCCTTCACGTACCAGGCACGGAAAGGCATCCGTACAAAGGAACCGTCCATCAGGCTGAATCCCCCTGTGGAAATCACCGCCCCGAAGGTGGGTTTTCCTACCAGGGTGCCGATATCGAGGGTTTTGTAGGCATGCGAGAAGATCTCGGCATTGGAATAACTGGTTTCATTGCACATGGCCACGGAGGGTTTGGTCCAGGAGGTAAGCGGCAGTCGTTCGCTGAAGGGATAGTACGACCGGAATTTTGCGTTTTCCTTTTCCAGGCTTTGCGCAGCCCCCCTTGGAATGGTGTAGGCGTGCTGGCGCACATTGAGCACGGTCATTAAATAATCCGTGGTCCAGCCGCCTCCGTTGAAGCGGACATCGATGACAATGCCCTCTTTTCCAAGGCCCGACGCCATCAGTTCCCGCTCAAATCGTTCAAAACTCGGCATGTTCATCCCCCGGATGTGGATATAGCCCAGGCGGCCCCCGGAGTAGGTTTCGGTGAGCCGCTGCCGCTCCCGGACCCATTCCTCGTACAAATCGGTGCTGATGCTGGAAGACGGCCGGATCACCACTTCCCGCTCATCCCGGCCATTTCGGACCGTAAGCAGCACCTGGTTATCGGTTTCTTCATTGAAAAG
>JAWWDW010000500.1:0-2094 GCA_033719735.1 Robiginitalea sp.
AGTGAGGCAGTACAACTCTCCGGGATACAGGTAAAATTTCAGGATGTCGCCCCATTGGTGTAAGTTTAGCCGAAAATCCGGATATGGAAGAATACTACAACTATATCAAGTCGCTCCACCTGATCTTTGTCGTGACCTGGTTTGCAGGGCTCTTCTATATGCCCCGGCTGTTTATCTATCATATCGAGGCGGGGGAGAAGACGGAAGCGGAACGACGGGTGCTGACCACCCAGTTCCGGATTATGGAACGGCGCCTCTGGTATATCATAACATGGCCCTCTGCCGTGCTTTGTACCCTGTTCGCAATTTCCCTTTTGTGGATTATGCCTGCCTGGCTGTCCCAGCCCTGGATGCATATCAAGCTGGGGTTTATCCTGCTGCTTTTTGCCTACCACCTCAAAACCCATCAGATGTTCCTTCGTTTCCAGAAAGCGGAACCCGCCTATACCTCTCAATTCATGCGGATCTGGAACGAAGGGGCCACCCTGATCCTTTTTGCGGTAGTATTCCTCGCCATCCTGAAGCACAGCTTTCGCTGGTTTTACGGCCTTGTGGGGCTTGTCGGGCTGGCGGTCCTGCTGATGCTTGGGATTCGCCTCTACAAAAAGATCCGTCAGGGAAAAGAATGACCCGTAAGCCCTGGCAGGTCCCCGGAATACCACATCCGGTTCTGTTTCAGGCCGTATTATAAAGGGGTTACTTTGGCGTGATAATTGCTATCTTTACGGGTAAACCCAGAAGCTTGTTGAGGAAGTTGTCTTTGCGGTCGAGGATCTTTGTTTCCATGATCCTGCTGGTCCTGATCGCTTCGGTGCTTATCGCCGGGGTCACCGTGTATCAGTACCGGGAACAGTCCCGGGAATATCACGAAGACCGCCTCAGCAGGAAGGAGCAGCAGATCAAACAGGCGATCACCTTTGCCCTCCAGCGCACGACCTATCCGATCACCACCGACTACCTTTCCCTTATTTTCAAGGATGAAATCTACCGGATAGCCATCATCGAGGACGCCAACTTCAATATTTACGACCTGAAAGGGCAGCTCATCAAGAGTTCCCGCCCGAGATTCGACGACGATTCCGTTTCCATCCGCCTGAACCCCCATGTCCTGGACTCCCTGAAGAACCGTCTGGATAAGCGTTATGTGGAAGCCAGCGCCGCAGCCGGGTACAAATGGCAGGCCTCCTATTCGTATATCACCGACAGCCATTTTAAACCCATAGGAATCCTGCACCTTCCCTATTTCGAAGAGAACTCCTTTTACGACACGGAGCTAAGGGAGTTTCTCCTGCGCCTGGGGGCGGTATACCTGTTTATGCTCCTGTTGGCGATCGGGCTGGCGTATTTTATCTCCAAATACATCACCCGGTCCCTGCAGACGGTTGCCGAAAAACTCATCCAGACGCGCCTGGCGCGGACCAATGAAAAAATCCTGATCGAGGATCCAAGTATCGAAATCGCCCAGTTGGTAGACTCCTACAACAGCATGATCGACGAACTGGAATACAGTGCGGCAAAACTGGCACGCAGCGAACGGGAGCAGGCCTGGAGGGAAATGGCCAAGCAGGTGGCCCATGAGATAAAAAACCCGCTGACCCCGATGCGGCTGAGTATCCAGAGTTTCGAACGGAAGTTTGACCCCGCGGATCCTGAGATCGATAAGAAGGTGAAGGAATTTTCCAGGACCCTGATACAGCAAATCGATACCCTCAGCAGCATTGCCTCCGCGTTCTCGAATTTTGCGAAAATGCCAGCGCAGCAAAACGAGACCCTCAATGTAGTGGAGGTGGTAAAACTCGCTCTGGATATCTTCAATGAACCTTTTATCCATTTTATGAGCGATGAGGAGGAAGTCATCGCCAAGATGGACCGAACCCAGCTCATACGGGTGGTTACCAACCTGGTCAAGAACGCCATTCAGGCCCTGCCGGAGCAGCCCGATCCGCGGATCGTGGTATCGGTGGCCTCCGAGGCCGACATGGCCGTTATTTCGGTGGCCGATAATGGAAAGGGCATTTCGGAAGCCTTCATGGATAAAATATTTGAACCGAAATTCACTACAAAAAGCAGTGGCATGGGCCTGGGGCTGGGAAT
>JAWWDW010000501.1:0-2077 GCA_033719735.1 Robiginitalea sp.
TGGTACACCTGGTATGCCTGACGGGCTATTTCCAGTTCCTCATCCGTGGGGACCACCCAAATCTGCACCCTGGAATCTGAAGCGTGCACTGCCTGCACCCCACCCCCGGGGTGCTCGTTTTTATCAGCGTCCAGATGGATACCAAAGTATTCCATCTCCTGGCACACCGCCTTTCGCAATGCGGAAGAATGTTCCCCGATCCCCGCTGTAAAGATCAAACCGTCCAATCCGTTCATGGCGGCGGCATAGGCCCCTATGTATTTGCGGATCCGATACGCGGCCATCTCCATGGCCAGGACGCAATTCTCTTCTCCCCGCTCGGCACCCTGCTGGATATCCCGGAAATCGGTATACCCGGTAAGGCCCAGCAATCCGCTTTCCTTGGTAAGGAGCTCATTGACTTCCGCCAGGGAATACCCGAGGGATTCCACCAGGAAAAAGATGATCCCATGGTCGATATCACCGCTTCGGGAGCCCATGATCAGCCCATTGGACGGGGTAAAGCCCAGGCTGTGGTCGATGCTTTTCCCATTCCGGATCGCGGTGGCGCTGCACCCATTGCCCAGGTGCAGGCTCACAATCCGGGCATCTTTGCCCATCCGGGGGGCTATCTGTTCGTACACGTATTTATGACTCGTCCCGTGGAAGCCGTAGACCTGCACCCCGTGGTCCCTGAACAGTGCATTCGGGATAGCGTATTTGCGCGCTTTCAAAGGGATGGTCTGGTGGAAGGCCGTGTCGAAAACGGCCACCTGTATCGCCCCGGGGAACAGTGTTTCAGCAAGGAGGATTCCCTCCAGGTTGGGAGGGTTGTGCAAAGGGGCCAGGCGGGAGAGGTCCCGGATCTGCTTTTTGACCGCCTCGTCCACTTGTGTCGTACTCGAAAAGCGGTTCCCCCCATGGACCACCCGGTGACCCACGGCAGCCAGGTCCTTACCGGATCGGATGCCCCCGACAGCCGGGTCCCTCAGCAATTCCGCAATGCGTTCCAGGGCGCCCTTATGGGTTACCTGGCCCAGGTCCTCCTGGTGGGCTTTTCCACCTGCCTGTAGCTTCAGCCGGCCCGCTTCTGCACCGATCCGTTCGGCCATCCCCTCACAAACCACCTTTTCTTCCGGCATTTCGATGAGCTGGAATTTCAGGGAGGAGCTCCCGGAGTTCAAAACAAGTATCTGGGCATTCATTTCTGGGCGTTTGGTTTCTGTGGTTTCACCGGCATTTATTCCTCCTGTGCCTGTATGGCTGTGATGACCACCGTATTGAAGATATCGTCTTCGGTGCAGCCACGGCTCAGGTCATTCACCGGTTTGTTCAGGCCCTGCAGTACCGGGCCGATGGCGAGGGCTCCCGTCTCCCGCTGTACGGCCTTATAGGTATTGTTTCCCGTATTCAGGTCGGGAAAGATGAAAACCGTGGCCCGGCCGGCCACCTCGGATTCGGGTAGCTTGCTCTTCCCGACTTCGGAATCCACCGCCGCATCGTACTGAATGGGGCCTTCGACCTTCAGGTCCGGGCGTTTTTCACGAACGATGCGCGTCGCCTCCCGTACCCGGTCCACATCGGCCCCCTGTCCGGAGGTCCCGGAGGAATAGGACAACATGGCTATTCGGGCTTCAAGACCGAAATTCACCGTGGTATCCGCAGAGGAGATAGCGATTTCCGCCAATTCTTCAGCCGTTGGGTTGGGGTTGATGGCACAATCCCCAAAGACGACCACCCGGTCTGGCAGGAGCATGAAGAAAACCGAGGAAACCAGGGAAATCCCGGGTTTTGTTTTTACAAACTGCAGGGCCGGCCGAATGGTATGCTGGGTGGTATGGGTCGCCCCGGATACCATGCCGTCTGCGTGCCCTTTATAAACCATCATCGTCCCGAAATAGGAGACATCCTCCATGAGGTCCCTGGCCGTGGCCGGGTTCATGTTTTTGTGTTTCCTGAGCTGGTAGAGGGTTTGTGCATAATCTTCAAAATCCGGTGAAGTCCTGGGATTGATGATCTGTACCTTTTCAAAATCCAGATCCAGGCCCATCAGCTGTACTTTCTGGCTGATCACCTCCGGGTCGCCCAAAAGGATCAA
>JAWWDW010000502.1:0-2074 GCA_033719735.1 Robiginitalea sp.
CAGATCGGGGAGAGCCTGAGTGCTTAAGGCCGGTTTACCAGCGTAAAGAGTACCGTTATTTTCGGGGGGGTGAACCAGCGCAGGCAGACAGAGGCCCTTCGTCGGGGCGTCGACATCCTGGTGGCCACACCCGGAAGGTTGCTGGACCTGATGGACCAGGGGTACATCCGTTTGGAACATATCGAATATTTCGTCCTTGACGAGGCGGACCGCATGCTGGACATGGGCTTTATCCATGATATCCGAAGGGTTCTGGCCAAATTGCCTGCCAACCGGCAGTCCCTTTTCTTTTCAGCCACCCTGCCAGACACCATCGTATCCCTTTCCCGCAACATCCTTTCGGACCCGGTGAAGGTGTCCGTGGATCCGGTCTCCTCCACGGCAGAGACCATTCAGCAGTACCTCTACAAAACCAACAAATCCAGTAAGAATGAACTCCTGCTCCACATCCTTGAAGATCCCGACCTGGACCAGGTACTCCTTTTTTCCAGGACCAAGCACGGGGCAGACCGGATCTGCCGTACGCTGAACAAAAAGCGCATCCGGGCAGCAGCCATCCACGGGAATAAATCGCAGAACCAACGCCAAAAGGCCCTTGGTGAATTTAAGGAGGGCCATGTCCGGGTACTGGTGGCCACCGATATCGCCTCCCGGGGCATTGATATCGACCAGCTGAAGTACGTGGTCAATTTTGATATTCCCAATGAGCCGGAGACCTATGTCCACCGCATTGGCCGTTCCGGGCGGGCGGGGGAGGAGGGAATCTCCATCTCCCTTTGCGAACCCGAAGAAAATTCCTACATACAGTCCATTGAGCGGTTGATCGACCAGGAGATCCAGCGGGTAACGGACCATCCCTTTCCCCAGACAGACCGTCCTATGACCGCCACAGAAAAAAAGGAATTCGAAAAGGAAAAGGCCCGCCGGCGACAGGCGTATTTTGAATCCCGGAAGAAAAATGCAGGCAGGAAGGGAATGGGGCGCAAGCCGCGCAATGGAAGCCGGTAATCATATGTTCCAATGGAAACCCAACGGTTTCCGGCCCTTTTGTATGCTCCCAGCCCAACCCGCCCTCCTGAGAGTTCAGACCGTTTCAGCGACGCGCGATGACGTGTTCAAAAAATCAGTTCCCAATGGAGATCAGCGGCCCCACAGCTCCCGATGCGTTATTGGCCATGCTCATTAAAACCTGCATGACTGCAAAGGTATTCTTCGACTTTACATCCCGGTCGTCTATATAATACCAATGTCCGCGATACTCAATGGCCAGGAATGCAAATGAGGGCCTGGAATCCGAAACGCGGATATGGATCAGGTCCGGATCCTCCGGGATAAAGGTTTCCAGGGTCCGTCCTTCAGCCACATGGGTTTCCGGGACCTCTATGTACCAGGAGATATTGGATAACATCTCCATGATGGAGTGGGTCTGGACCACAATGTGGTTTTTTTCTTCCGCAATGACCCCGTATTCAATATCAAAAACGTGTGCCTGCTGGTCGAGATCCAACAAGTCCTTGAACCGGGTGATGGCCGTATTGATAGCCGCTGTCCTCGGTTTTTCGGGCAGGACCAAATCCACATCTACCTTGGGCCAGTCCCCCTCGAAATGCATTCCCAGTGCCCCTGCGTACTGGAGCTCGTGAAGCACGTCCAGCAATTCATGAAATTCGGGGTCCCCATGCCGGCGTTCATCCGGGGTGCCCACTTCATTGTGAATCCCGTTTATCATGGAATTCGTCAGACGCATCAGCCGATGGGCTGACCAGCCCGACTGGATCAGGAAGAAAATTACTGAGGGAGGAAGGGGGGTCAGCAGGCTTTGGGAAAACGCCTGTCCCGACATCGGGGTATAGGTGATGGTGGGCCGGTCTGACCAACTCCCGTTGATACCGGTTCCTGCCGAATTCCCAAACGGGGTTGCGTTTGCATCGATGCCTGCAGAACCGGTTCGGGTATAGGTATTTATCACAGAGGCTACGGTGAGGAATCGCGGCATTTCCAGGTACCGGAGCCGGACGATATTGAGCAGCAACTGTTCGTTTTCCTGATCTGCGATCCGTTGGTTGTAGTTGAA
>JAWWDW010000503.1:0-2067 GCA_033719735.1 Robiginitalea sp.
AACCGCCTCATCGACCACAGGTTCCCCAGAATTGAGGTACTCCACGAGTTGCTGGGCTACTTCATCCTTTACGTCTTCCCATTGGACAATATCAAACCGCTCCAGGGCGATAAAGTTACCCGAAATATATACGGTCTTGATAAACGGGAGGTAAAAAAGCTGCTGTGCCAGGGGTGCATCGCTGGCCTCATCGATGTTCTTGTATTCGTAATTTCCTTGCTGTACCAGGGGATGGTTTGCCTCAAATTTCAGGATGGCAGGGTGGTTGGTTTCCTGTACTGTGATCACATACTCTTTCATAGACGGAAAATTTTGTCAAAAATAAGGTATTTTCACCGGAAAGTGCTGTATAATAATGCAGCGTATCCGCCGTTATAGACTATGTTAAACCGCCTGATCGACAGAGGCACCGGCCTTCTTCAATGAAACGACGCTTCCTTTTTCTTATTTGCCTCCTAGCATTGGGCCCCTCCGCTTTGAAGGCCCAGGAGGGCATCCCGGTATATTTTGATTACCTGACGGATAATTATTATCTGGTCCACCCTTCCATGGCAGGGATTGGGGAAGGGGGTAAGATACGCCTGACGGCCCGGAAGCAGTGGTTCAGTGTAGACGAGGCTCCCAACCTGCAGACCCTGAGCTTCCATTACCGGATTCCCTATACCCGCAGCGGGGTCGGGGCCATTGTGTTCAACGACGCCAATGGCTATCACTCCCAAACGGGGTTCAAAATGACCTACGCGCACCACCTGCCCTTCAGCTCGGACTACCGTGCCCTGAACCAGCTCTCTTTTGGCCTGAGTGCCGGGTATATACAGAGCAGCCTGGATGAAACGGAGTTCCGTTCCATTATTGCAGACCCCATTATCACCGGGGGGCGCAACAGTGTAGGGTATTTCAATGTGGACCTGGGGATGTCTTACAGCTACCTTGAATTCTATGCCCATTTCAGTGTGTTGAACCTGTTGGGAAGCGGGCGGGACCTGTATACGGCCATCGAATTTGACAACCTGAGGCGGTATTTGTTTTCGGTTGGATATGTATTCGGAAAGGGGGCCTGGCAGTTCGAGCCCTCCGTGCTCCTTCAGCTCACCGAGTTCACCGAGGAACGCACCCTGGATGTCAATGCCAAGGTCTACCGGGAGGTTGGCTTTGGAACCGTCTGGGCTGGGTTGTCCTATCGCCGAAGTTTTAACGGGGCGCAATTCCTGATCGACGGTTCCTCCGGGGAACAGCGGCTACAGCTTTTTACCCCTCTGGTGGGCGTGAATGTGGGTAATTTTATGTTCGCCTATAACTATTCCTACCAGTCCGGGGATATCCGACTGGACAATGGGGGCTTTCACCAGATCACCCTGGGATATGACTTCGGCCAGCTCTCGGCCAAACGCTACGACTGCAAATGCCCCGCCGTCAATTATTGAGTCGGGCCGCTTTAGTTCAAAGAATCGAATTACCGTACTGTAGTACCCGACCTCCCGTGGGGACGTGACTTTTTATACCTTTAGGAGGTTAAAGCTCTTTAGTATGCCGATCATTCATGAAGTTAGGGGCAAATCCCCAGTTTTTGGAAGGGATTGCTTTATCGCAGAGAACGCTGTGGTTGTGGGGGATGTGGTGATGGGGGATGAGTGCAGCATTTGGTTCAATGCCGTCATCCGGGGAGATGTACACTACATCCGGATGGGGGACCGTGTAAATGTTCAGGACGGTGCCATTATCCACTGTACCTACCAGAAGGCCCCTACAGAAATAGGGAACAACGTTTCCATTGCCCACAATGCGATCGTTCACGGCTGTACCCTCCACGACAATGTGCTGGTGGGCATGGGCAGCATCATCATGGACGGTTGTGTGGTGGAACCCAACAGCATCATTGCGGCCGGGGCCGTGCTCACCCAGGGCACGGTGGTGCCGGAAGGCTCCGTATTCGCAGGCATGCCTGCCAGGAAGATCAAGGACATCAGCCCGGAACTCAGCCAGGGGCAGATTAAGCGGATCGCAGGGGCGTATGTGAAATACGCCTCCTGGTTCAAGCCTTCTGGCGGATAGAAGATTCCCAACATG
>JAWWDW010000504.1:0-2063 GCA_033719735.1 Robiginitalea sp.
CAGTTTAAGGGTGCGGATTACCTTTATAAAGGTGTCCTGGAAAATATCCTCCGTGATCTCACGGTCGAATACCTTGGAATAAATAAAATTGAAAATCCGGGGATTGTGGCGTTCTATCAGGAATTCCAGGGAGCGTTCATCTCCCTTTAAATACTTGCGAACCAGGGTGGCATCATCGACATGGGGATCCATACAACTAACTTTTTTGATTAATTCCGACGGGTTTGGGCTTCCGTCTTTCCGTTACATTTCAAAAAAGTAATTGTGTTGTATAGGCAACGTCGGTTTGTGGTTTACGACATCAAATATAGAAAAATTTTAATTCCCCAAAAATACGGACCTGCCGATTCTTTCCGCCAACACTGGAATCCTGGCTGGTGATTGCCGGGGGCATGTCGTATCTTTGGGGCCTAGTTTTATACCATGGAGGCAGTTAAGGAAGCAGATCCCAAAAAGGCTATTTTTATCAAGGGGGCGCGCCTGCACAACCTGAAGAACATCGATGTGCAGATTCCCCGAAACCAGTTAGTGGTCATCACAGGCATGTCGGGTTCGGGAAAGTCTTCCCTTGCCTTTGACACCCTCTATGCAGAAGGCCAGCGGCGGTACGTGGAGAGCCTTTCTTCCTATGCCCGGCAGTTTCTCGGGAAATTGAACAAGCCAAAGGTGGACTACATTCGCGGCATTGCACCTGCCATTGCCATCGAGCAAAAGGTCAATTCCACCAACCCGCGCTCCACGGTAGGCACCAGCACGGAGGTATATGACTACATGAAACTGTTGTATGCCCGAATTGGTAAAACCATCTCCCCGATCTCGGGAAGGGAGGTCCGCAAACACCGGGTGGCAGATGTGGTGGAATTTGTCCGGGGCTTCGAGGCGGGGAGTCGGCTGCTGCTGCTGGCCCCCATGGAGATCCCGAAAGAAAGGGATGCCGGCAAATCCCTGCAGCTCCTTTCAAAGCAAGGGTATGCCCGCATCAAATACAAGGGTGAAGTGATTCGTATCCGGCCCGAGATGCCGGATATCGGTCGTGAATTCGAGCTGGTGGTGGACCGGGTGGTCGTCAAGGCCGAAGATGAAGATTTCATAAACCGGCTTGCCGGCGCCGTGGATACTGCCTTCTTTGAAGGGAAAGGGTCCTGTGTGGTCGAGGAGGTCGAAGGCGGAAAGCGGACTACGTTCAGCAACCGCTTTGAAAGGGATGGAATGGCCTTTCCGGAGCCAAATGTGCATTTGTTCAGTTTTAACAATCCCTACGGGGCCTGCCCAAAATGTGAAGGGTATGGTGATGTCATTGGTATTGACGAAGACCTGGTGGTACCCAACACAGATTTTTCCGTGTATGATCATGCCATTGCCCCCTGGAAGGGTGAAAGCATGAGCTGGTACCGCGACCAGTTGGTCAACAATGCCTATAAATTTGACTTTCCCATCCACAAACCCTGGTATGAGCTCACAGAAGCCCAGCGCGCCCTGGTCTGGGAGGGGAACGAATATTTTACCGGCCTGCATGACTTCTTCCAGAAACTGGAGGAAAAGAGCTATAAGATCCAAAACCGCGTCATGCTCTCCCGCTACCGGGGCAAAACACGCTGTTCCCACTGCCAGGGGGGGCGGCTCAGGAAGGAAGCCACCTATGTGCAGGTGGGGGGCAAGTCCATTGACGCCCTGGTGCAGATGCCCGTCTACCAACTGGCAGACTTCTTTGAAACCCTGCAGCTCAGCAGTCATGATACCGAAATTGCCAAAAGGCTCCTTACCGAAATACGCAACCGCCTAAGCTACCTGCTGAAGGTAGGACTGGGCTACCTTACCCTGAACCGGAAATCCAACACCCTCTCCGGAGGAGAAAGCCAGCGGATCAACCTGGCCACCTCCCTGGGAAGCAGCCTGGTGGGCTCCATGTACATCCTGGACGAACCCAGTGTGGGGTTGCACCCAAGGGATTCGGAAAACCTGATCCAGGTCCTCCAATCCTTACGGGACCTTGGCAATACCGTGATTGTGGTTGAACACGATGAGGAAATGATGCGGGCCGCAGACCGGATCATCGATATCGG
>JAWWDW010000505.1:0-2061 GCA_033719735.1 Robiginitalea sp.
ATAGGGGTATCCGGGATCCTGCCCCAGCTAGTCTCCTGCCGGGATACCGAAAAAATCCGGGAGCAGCTGGAAAAACATCCTGTTACCGCCTGGGTAAAATTGTCTGAGGATGGCGGGATTACCATCTGCAATCCGGCCGCCGAGATGGGGCAGGGTTCCATGACCTCCCTCCCGGTCGTTTTCGCGGAGGAATTCGATGCCGACTGGTCCAGCGTTTCCGTGGAATTCTCTCCACAGGAAGCTGAGATCTACGGATCAGAGGGCTGGAGCCCCGGCAGCAAGCTGATGATGACCGTGGGCAGCCGCACTACGAACAGTTACTGGCCGGTGATGCGAAAAGCAGGGGCGCAGGCGCGGTATGTGCTCATGAGCAGTGCAGCAGCTTACTGGGAGGTGCCCGTTGCCGAGGTTACGACCTCCGAAAGCCGTGTCATTCATAGGAAATCAGGCAGGGAAATGGGGTATGGGGAATTGGTTCCCCACCTGGTCATGCCGGACCCCCTGCCGGAAATCACGGAGGAAGATCTGAAGGACCCATCGGAATTCCGGCTGATCGGCAAAGTGCTTCCAAGGACCGAGATCCCGGAAAAGGTGGACGGTTCTGCCCGGTTTGCCATTGATATCCGCCTGCCGGGGATGGTCTACGGGGTCCTGGAGCGGGGCAACCTGCACGGGTCCCGGCCCACCCTGACCAACGAGGATGCCATCCTTCAGATGGAGGGAGTGCTCAAGGTGGTACCCCTGGAGTACGCCATAGGCGTGATCGCCGAAACCCTGGAGCAGGCCCTGGAGGCCAAGAGGCAGCTGAAAATCAACTGGGGCCCTTCTGAGGCCCTGGGACACCATTCCCAGGAGGTCTATGAGGCTTATGAGGAAATCGCCAGTTCCGGGGAGCGGGGCAGGGTGATCACCGAAATCGGGGATGTGGACAGGGCTTTCAGCTCGGCAGCCCGCACCTATGCGGCCGATTTTAAGAATGACTATGTCTACCACTCCCAGATGGAACCCCTCAATGCGGTGGTTCAGGTGGCCGGGGACCTGCAAAGCGCCAAGGTCTGGGTGGGTAGCCAGCAGGGGCCCGATACCAAGCTGGGGGTCCCCGGCATCCTGGGAATACCCCATGAAAAGGTACAGGTCCATTTGCAATACCTCGGGGGTGGTTTTGGCCGCAGGAGTATGAATGATTTTGTAGAGGAGTGCGCCATCCTGGCAAAAGCGGTGGCCCCGAGGCCCCTGAAACTGGTTTGGACGCGCCAGGACGATGTCACCTACGGGGCATTCCGGCCACTCTCCTTTCAACGTGTTTTGGCGAGTACGGACAACAAGGGCAATCTCACCGGGTTCTCCCATTGCGTGGTGGGTGATGGCGGCAACCTGGTTGCCAGCGGGGTGGCCAATGACCATTACGACATCCCCAACCAGCGGGCCGAATGGCGGGAGGCAACCAACGGCATCCGCCTGAAGCACTGGAGGGCGGTAGGCCACGGGCCCAATAAGTTCGCCATCGAATGCATGCTCGATGAGATTGCTCAGGACCAGAGAACGGACCCTGTGGCATTTCGAAAGAATTTGATGGCCAAATCGCCCAGGGCCCTGGCAACCCTGGAAAAAGCTGCTGAAATCTCGGACTGGAACGGACCGGTGGCAGAGGGCAGGGCCAAAGGAGTGGCCTTCGTGGAGCATGGGTCGCTGGGTACCGGGGTTTGCGAGATTTCCCTGGACCGGGATACCGGCCAGATTCGGGTACATAAGTTCTGGATTGCCCTGGATCCCGGGATTGCCGTTCAGCCGGACAATATCAAGGCGCAAATGGAAGGGGGGATCATCATGGGGATGAGCAGCGTGCTGAAAGAACAAATCACCATTGTGGATGGCCGGGTGCAACAAACCAATTTTGACACCTACCAGCTCCTGAGGATGCAGGAAATCCCGGAACATATTGAAACAGTGATCCTCCCATCCACAGCCCGTCCGGAAGGGGTGGGAGAGACCGCCACCCCCATGGTGGCCTGCGCCATCGCCAATGCCTTTTTAAAACTGACGGGAAAACGCCTGAGGCAT
>JAWWDW010000506.1:0-2057 GCA_033719735.1 Robiginitalea sp.
ATATATTTTCTTCATGGTTCCCGGTTTTTCCGTTTCACTAAAGCGCCTTCCAAAAGTAAGGCTTAAATTTAGAATCGAAACCAGCGAAATTCCGGTTATGAACGAGTCATTTGTCTTCCAAACCCTCCTAAAGAGCAGACAGCGTCTGGTCCGGATCCTTTCTGAAACCGCCCCGGAACACCTGGAGCGGGTGCCTGAGGGATTCAACAACAATATTTGGTGGAATGCCGTCCACACCCTGGTGGTACAGCAGTTGCTGTGCTACAAGCTCAGCGGCCTGCCCCTGCACATTGAAGCAGCCCTGGTAACGGACTATTCAAAAGGCACTTATCCCGGGTCACTGCCGGATTCCGGAGAACGGGAAACCATCTGTGATCTGTTAACCGGGACGGTAAGTCAGCTGCAGGGAGATTATGAAGCAGGCATTTTCAAAGACTACACCCCTTACACCACAAGTGCCGGGGTAACCCTCCGGAGCATTGACCAGGGAATTCTTTTCAATCTGTACCACGAAGGCCTGCATATGGGGGCAATCCTGTCTTTGCTAAAGGTAGTCCGGTAAGGGTCCACCTGCCTAGGGCTCCCAGATGAGGAAGGGACGCACGGCTTCAAGGGGGAATTCCAGGACCAGGGCACCATCGGCATAGGAGGCGGCCTCATAGGGGTTATAGTGCAAAACCATGCCCTGTGTGGTGAGCCCCATGTTCTGAGGCAGTCGGAACTGGTTGTCCTCGAACATAAAACCGGTACTGTTGATCGGGGCATCCGAAGAAATCCCATACTGCTTTCGGAAGGCAGCCTCTGCAAAAACCGTAAAGGCCCCGGCGTCTTTGAGGAGTTCAGCGGCATCCAGCTCCTCTCCGGTTTTTTTGCTAAAGTTGAGATAGCGGGTGGCCGGATACCCATGTGCACCCCCTGTGAAAATATAAGTGTCCATTTCAATGGTGAGCACCTCCGGGTCCTCATAGGTTTTAAACGCTTCCACAGAGGCCTCCCATCCCGTGAGCTCTTCCGGGAACTCCTCCTGCATTTTGCGGAAACCGTCCTGAAAAGCCTTAATCGCTTCGGGAATGTCCCTGGCATCCCGCGCTTCATCGTAATCGAGTAATTCGATGATTTCCTCCCTCAGGGCTGTGTTGATGGAAGTTCCCAGCTTACTATTACCCGGGATTTCCGGGATGGTTACCCGGACCACCGGACAGGCTTCACAGGAAGTCCCGGTATATTCCCGCTCCCGCATTTCAATGGTTTTTTCTGACTGACAGCCTATTAGCAGGCCTAAAAAGAGCAGTAAGGATGCTTTTCTCATAAGAGGAGATCAATGATTCCACAAAGGTACGATTCGCTGGTAAATTTCCGGGCATTCTGCCTGCAATGGTTGGAATCGGTCCCGAATCCAGATACATTTGCCGGAACAAATCAAATACATATGAAAACGCCCTTGAGATTCAACAGCAAGACCATCCACGGCGGCCAACAGCCGGACAAAGCCTATGGGGCGGTCATGCCACCCATCTACCAGACCTCAACCTTTGCCCAGGAATCGCCCGGGTCTCACAAGGGGTTTGAATACTCCAGGAGCGGAAACCCCACCCGGCAAGCCCTGGAAGCATCTTACGCGAGTATCGAAAACGGGAACTACGGCCTCGCCTTTGCCAGTGGCCTGGCTGCTATGGATGCAGTGATGAAACTTTTGTCCCCGGGGGATGAGGTTATTTCCACCAACGATTTGTACGGGGGGAGTTACCGGCTTTTCCGCAAGGTTTTTGAACCCTTTGGGATCCAATTCCGGTTTGTGGATATGCGGGACCCCTCCCGGATCGAAGAGGCTTTAAGTCCGAAAACACGGCTTATATGGGTCGAAACCCCTACCAACCCCATGATGAACATCATCGATATCCGTGCCGTTGCCGAGCTGGCCGGCAGGCACCAGGTCCTCCTCGCTGTGGACAATACCTTTGCAACCCCCTACCTGCAAAGACCCCTGGATTTGGGGGCCGATATCGTCATGCATTCTGCGACCAAATACCTGGGGGGTCACAGCGATGTGGTGGCAG
>JAWWDW010000507.1:0-2051 GCA_033719735.1 Robiginitalea sp.
ACCTCGCCCCCGGTGCGCTGGACCACCAGCGTGGTTTCCACCCCCGGGCATTGCTTCAGGGCTGCATCCACAATGCCTTTCAGGTCGATGGTTTTCGCCCCCCGGAAGGAACCATCCGAGGTGATGACCATCTGGCAATCACAGTCGTTGATCCGGGTGGCCAGGGCACTGGCGGAAAACCCGGCAAAGACCACGGAATGGATGGCCCCGATACGGGCACAGGCCAGGACGGCCACGGCCAGTTCAGGGATCATGGGCAGGTAGATACACACCCGGTCCCCTTTACCGATTCCCTGGTCCTTCAGCACATTGGCCATTTTGCAAACCCGTTCATACAACTCCCGGTAGGTGATGTGCCGGGCTGCCTCTTCCGGGTCGTTCGGTTCAAAGAGGAGGGCGGTTTTTTCAGCCCGGGTGGGAAGGTGCCGGTCGATGCAATTTTCGGTGATATTCAGCCGGGCCCCCTCAAACCAGGCGACTTCCGGTTTTCGGAAGTCCCAGCGCAGGACCCGGTCCCATTTTTTGCGCCAACTGAAATGCTCTTCTGCAATTTCTTCCCAGAAGGCCTCCGGATTGCGGACGGATTTGCGGTATACCTGAAAATACTCCTCTAAATGTTTTATGTGGTAGTTACTCATTTTGGTCGGTTTTATTCGTGTGTCTGACCCGTTTTAATGAAGTAAATAAAGGTAGTAAAAGTATCCAAATGGTTTGGGGGCAGCCGGATCCGGACCGGACTGATGCAGATCAGTGCCAGCGGATTTTCAGCCGGCTACCTTTGTACCTACCCAAATACGTCCCGTGATGACCGCCCTGCTGGAACATACCTCAGATATTGCCATACAGGCCGAAGGCTACAGCCTCAAAGAGGTCTTTTCCAGTGCGCTACGGCAAATGGAAGACGTATTGCTGCCGGAATATTGCCAGGGGGCCGAACACTATGACGCCCATCTGCTGATACACCTGCGGGGGGCGGACCCGACCGTGTTGCTGATCGATTTTCTCTCCGAGGCTCTGGCCCTGACCTATATCCAAAAGGCACTGTTCTGCTATGTGTATTTTGAGGTGCTCAACCGGAATGAACTGCTGGGGAACCTCTATGGTCGTTGGTACGGAAAACTCGAAAATGAAATCAAGGCGGTCACCTTTCACGAGGCCCACCTCCAACGGGATCCCTTCGGAAAATGGGGTACCCGGGTCCTATTCGACCTTTGATATGAAAAAAATACAGAAATCAGATATCATCCGCCTAACCCCCTATTGCTGGGAGATCCCCGAAGACTTTAAACCAGGGATGCGGGTCCCTGCCCGGATTATTGCGGAAGAAGCCCTCCTGGATGACATCATCGGGGACCGTTCCCTCCAACAGCTGGTGAATGTGACCACCCTGCCAGGGATCCTCAAGGCAGCCTATGTGATGCCGGACGTCCACGAAGGGTACGGGTTCCCCATTGGTGGGGTGGCAGCCACCGGATACCCACATGGGGCCATCTCCCCAGGAGGTATCGGCTACGATATCAATTGCGGGGTACGGCTTTTAAAAACACCCCTGAAAGAAAGTCAGATACGGGATAGGGTGCCGGACCTGGTAGCGGAATTGTTCGCGCAGATCCCCTCCGGGATGGGAACTCCGGGGAATTTCGTGCTGAAGGAGGAGGAAATGGAGGCGGTCCTTCGGATGGGCTCCCGATGGGCCCTTGAAAACGGCACAGCAACCCGGGCCGACCTGGACTATACCGAAAGCAACGGTTGCCTGCCCGGGGCGGATCCCTCCAGGGTATCCCAAAGGGCACGCCAAAGGGGCAAAGACCAGCTGGGGACCATCGGTTCCGGGAACCACTTTGTGGAGGTTGGCTATGTAGATCGCATCCTGCAACCGGAGGTCGCCCGTGGCTATGGGCTCTTTGAAGGTCAGGTCACCATCCTGATACACACAGGCTCCAGGGGGCTGGGCCACCAGGTGGCCACGGATTACATCCGCCAGATGGTGACTGCCATGGCCGGCTACGGCATAAAACTCCCCGACCGGGAACTCGCCTGCGTCCCCTTTA
>JAWWDW010000508.1:0-2050 GCA_033719735.1 Robiginitalea sp.
AAAAGTGGGAGATGCTGTTGAGGAAGGTGATATCCTTGCGGAGATCGAAACCGACAAGGCCACCATGGAATTTGAGTCGTTTTATTCCGGCACCCTGCTTCATATCGGGATTCAGGAAGGAGAATCGGCCCCTGTAGACGAGGTACTCGCCATCATAGGCCCTGAGGGAACCGATGTGTCTGCCGTATTGAATGCAGGGACCTCCAGGGCTCCCGAGGCCAAAAAAGAAACCAAACAAGAAGAGTCTCCGGGGAAAGAACCCGAAAAACTAGCTCCTGCTGCGGCCTCCACGGGTGGAAGCACAGCGGACGGAGGGCGTATTTTTGTTTCGCCCCTGGCCCGGAAGATGGCAGAAGAAAAGGGGATTGACCTTAACGACGTTCAGGGCAGCGGCGATAACGGCCGGATTATCAAAAGGGACATTGAAAATTACACTCCATCGGCAAAGCCGGCAGCTCCCGAAACAGCTGTGGCCAAACCCGCCGGGGAACCTGCCATGCCCTTTGTGCCTGCGGGCGAGGAATACACCGAAGAAGTCAAGAACTCCCAGATGCGGAAGGTTATTGCCAAACGCCTTGGGGAGTCCAAGTTTACTGCCCCTCACTACTACCTGACCATCGAGGTCAACATGGAACAGGCCATGGCTTCGCGCGCCAGGATAAACGAGTTGCCGGATGTCAAGGTATCCTTCAACGATATGGTGGTCAAGGCCTGTGCGATGGCGCTCAAAAAGCACCCCCAGGTAAACACCAGCTGGAACAACGACACCACGCGTTACAACCGCCATGTCCACATCGGGGTTGCCGTGGCAGTGGAGGATGGCCTGGTGGTTCCGGTCCTTAAGTTTACGGACCAGATGAGCCTTACCCAGATCGGTACTGCCGTGAAGGACCTGGCCGGCCGGGCGCGCAACAAGAAAATCACCCCCGATGAAATGGAAGGGAGCACCTTTACCGTATCCAACCTCGGGATGTTCGGGATCCAGGAATTTACCTCCATCATCAACCAACCCAATTCGGCTATTTTATCGGTCGGTGCCATCGTGGAAAAACCGGTGGTCAAAGAGGGACAAATCCAGGTGGGACATACGATGAAAATCACCCTTGCCTGTGACCACAGGACGGTGGACGGGGCTACAGGAGCCCAGTTCCTGCAAACCCTCCGGGCTTATCTGGAACACCCTGTAACCATGCTTGCCTGATGGTCCCGACCCAACAAGAAGCCACACCAAATCCTGTATATTCCTTCAACAGGTTCAGGGCGCTGTTGCTTACGGGTCTGATGGGGGTTTTGGTCGCTTCTTGCGGCGCCCTTCGCAACCAGGGTCCTGATACAGGTTCGGGTAAGGGCCAATCTGGAGTCGAAAATACGGCCCTGACCGGCCCGGTTGCTTTCAGCGATTCTGTCTGGATGGGCATTACGATGAACATTCTGGCTTCCGATGAGTTAAAGGGCCGGGATACGGGGTCTGAAGGGATTGAAAAAGCGGCTGTTTTCCTGGAGGAGCGATTGGAGCATTTCGGGATCCGGCCGTATTTCGAATCCTACCGGGATACCCTTGCCAACAGCAAGGAGGTCGCCTACAATGTCGTCGGTTTCCTGCAGGGATCGGATCCCAAACTGAAGGATGAGTATATCGTAATCGGGGCCCATTACGACCACATCGGTGTCTTGCCGGGCAAAGAAGGGGATGGAATTGCCAACGGCGCCAACGACAATGCCTCGGGGACTTCTACGGTCCTGGAGCTGGCGCGGTATTTCGGAGGCAGGACGGCTCCAAAACGCAGCCTGATTTTTGCCTTTTTCAGTGCCGAGGAACGCGGACTTCTGGGGTCCAAACACCTGGCCAGGGTGCTCAGTGAACAGGGGATAGACCTCTATGCGATGCTGAATTTTGAAATGACCGGTGTTCCCATGGAGAAACCATACCTGATGTACCTGACGGGTTATGAAAAATCCAACCTTGCGGAAGTATGCAACCGCTATGGGGGCGAGAATCTGGTGGGTTTCCTTCCCACGGCCAGTGAATACAACCTCTTCCAGCGGTCGG
>JAWWDW010000509.1:0-2042 GCA_033719735.1 Robiginitalea sp.
AAACCTTTACGTTGGGAGTCTTCTCCGAACGTTGGTACCGGCTCTGCAGCCGACCCTCCGGATAGGCCCCTTTGTAGGTTTTGTGCTGGTCCGCATTGTAATGGTAGCGCAACCCCACATTGACCCCGAACATATTCAACCCCCAGTTTGGGGTAAAGCTTCGGCCATTGCTAAAGTGCGAAAGGTCGATGCCATAGGTGATATCCATTTCCGGGGTCCACCGGTAGGCCCATCCGAAATTCAAATTGAAGTACACCGCCATACGGGCCCCGATGGCGTCGTTGAGCGGGTTGTTCTCCGGATCAAAGGGCTCGAGGTTGTAGGTCAGCCCCAGGGAAGGTTCTATGGCAAATTGATTCCGGCGCGTCGGATTGCTGATCGGGAAGTTGATGAACCCGAATACCGCATTTGGGTTCCCAAAGATTTCGGGGTCTCCTAAAAACCCTGTATACAGGCCCACGCCGTAGGATGGGTATCCGTATTTCCCCCAGATTTCCTCGTCCCGGCTCTGCCAGGCATAGCGGACCTCCAGGGCGCCATATCCGGATTCCAGCTTGGAGGTAAGGGTTTCACCTCCGTACAAATGACCACCCGAATGCCCCCGGATTTCCAAAGTGCGGTAGCGCCCCTGGTTTTCCTCAGGCGCTCCTGATTTGGTATAAAGCGGGTCCTGGCCCAAAACCCCAGATGGCAAACACAAAATGCAGAGTATAAAAATGAGTTCCTTCACGGCGAAAAAGTCTTTAGCGTGCTTTTCTATTGGAAGCTACACAAATTAAGTGACGCCAACAACAAAAAAAGCTTCACGGGAGGTGAAGCTTTTTTCTGTACCAAAGGTGGGACTCGAACCCACACGCCCTTGCAGGCATTGGATTTTGAATCCAACGTGTCTACCAATTCCACCACTTTGGCGGCTTTTGCATACCCCGAAAGAAACTAACTTCAGAGGAAGATACTACACCAGGTTGCAAACGGTTCGCAAAGCTATAAAATAATTTAATTCAGGCAGGCAAAAACCCACGGTTTATCCTTTAGCAACTCAAATAATTGTTTAAATTTGCACCTCCTTTTAAATGAGGGAGTTCTAGAAGCACCAAAACCCTTTTCAGCACAATGTCCTACACGGTACCGGAACCAAAGATTTTTGCCTGTACACAGAGTAAAGAACTTGGCGAAGCCATTGCCAGGGCGTATGGTGCTGACTTGGGGAATGTCATCATTTCCCGATACAGCGACGGGGAATTCCAGCCCTCCTACGAGGAATCCATTCGGGGGGCGCGGATTTTCGTCATTGGATCGACCCATCCCGGGCCTGAAAACCTGATGGAAATGCTGCTGATGCTGGATGCTGCCAAAAGGGCCTCAGCCAGGCACATAACGGCAGTCATGCCGTATTTTGGGTGGGCCCGGCAGGACCGGAAAGACAAGCCCAGGGTCCCGATTGCAGGTAAACTCGTGGCCAAAATGCTGGAGGCAGCCGGGGCTACACGGATCATTACCATGGACCTGCACGCCGATCAGATCCAGGGGTTCTTTGAAAAGCCGGTGGACCACTTGTTCGCATCCACCCTGTTTTTGCCGTATGTGAAGAAGCTGAACCTGGATAACCTGACCATTGCCTCCCCGGACATGGGTGGGTCCAAACGGGCCTACGCCTATGCCAAAGCACTGGGCAGCGATGTGGTGATCTGTTACAAGCAGCGCGCCAGGGCCAATGTGATCGCCCACATGGAACTGATTGGGGAAGTAAAGGACAAAAATGTGATCCTGGTGGATGACATGGTCGATACGGCCGGGACCCTGACAAGGGCTGCCGACCTGATGATGGAACGGGGAGCCACCAGCGTACGGGCCATAACCACCCATGGGCTGTTGTCCGGAAATGCCGTGGAGCGGATCGAGAATTCCCAGCTGGAACAACTTATAGTTACCGATTCGATTCCCATCAGATCGGACTGCGATAAAATTAAAGTCTTGAGTTGTGCGGAGTTGTTTGCGGATGTGATGCATCGCGTCCACCACAACACTTCAATCGCCTCAAA
>JAWWDW010000510.1:0-2024 GCA_033719735.1 Robiginitalea sp.
GGATGGTCATGTCAAAATCCCTGTGCTCAATGGATTGGTTGAATTCAACGCCTATAAAATTAACCGTGCCGGGTACCATATAGTGAAAGCTTGCATTGATTTGATACTCCGATTCAATCCTTCCCGAATCAAATTCCTGTTCAAAAATAGGTCCGGTATAGATGAGGCTATGAAAATCCTGCCCCCATCGTTTGGCGACCACCAAAAACGGACTGTAGGCATTTCCGCTGAACAGGGGATTGCCGAAATTATCAAAATCGGAAAGCTGGAATTCATTCAGGTAGCCAAGTGCCATGGAAGTAGCCACTTTCGGATTTACATAAAATGTCCATTGCATGGCCACCTGTAGGGCGTCGAGCTGGTTGGACGGAACCGAATCCCGTGGAGTTCCTTCACCAGGGGAATAGAATGTAAAGGGTACTTCCACTTCGAGTCCCAGCCGGTTGACCGGGGCCCATTCATACTCAACGAGGACCTCATAGGAATCGAAGCGGAGATTGTCCGCCAGGCCAACCCCCAGGTTCCATTCCGCCTCACCTTTTCGTGCCCCCAGGTCTCGTATGAGGTCGATGTAAAGGGGCTCGGCATGCAAGACCTTGTAGGGCTCAAGGCCGTCTTCACGCTCATAATAGGGTAGCCGTGGATCTGATACGCGCGATTCCTGTCCGAATACTTGGGTTGATAGGATCAGATAAAGGCAAAAAAGGCATGAGATGGCGTATCGAATAACCGCCGGGTTTGCACTGATCAACGTTATTTTTAAAGAGATCATTTGGAGTCATCAAACCCCGCTGCAGGGCGGGTCTTTTTAAATTGGTCAAGAAGATACGCTTTTATCCAAAGTGCGCTTTCCACAGCCCCCTCCATATATCCGGGAAAGGCTTCTGCCGTCTCAGAACCGGCAATGAAAAGTTTTCCGTCCAGCAAAGGCCTGCGATACACGTCATGTCCGTTGTTCTGGTGGGGCATCACGTGGGAGGCATAGGGGCAATAGGTATAGGGCTCCTTCGCCCAGACGGCCTCGTGGTATTCCAGGTGGTTCGCGATTCCCGGGCCGTAATACTTCCCAAGCTGATTGAGGACCATGGCCTTTCGATCTGCTTTGGACATAGAGGCATAGGTGCCATTTAAGAAGCCTTTCAGGGCATGCCCATCCTCCTCGAAGGAGGAGTGGTCATAGAGTTCTGTAACCGGACCCACATTGCTGAAAACGGTGCCGCTGCTTTCCGGATTTCGCCAGAAGGCTTCCCGGGACCTCAGTCCGATCTTGATGGATTCCCCCATCCAGGTGTGGGTATTTCCCATGATCCGAATGAGATCCCCAGGGAGTTCGGGTTCTATAACCACCTTATTCAGAAGCAGGTTCGGGGGGAGGGTGGAGACCACACGTGCTGCCTCGAAAACCCTTTTTGCGGTATGAACCGCCATACCTTCGGTGGAGGTGGATATTTTTTCCACGGGTTCCCCCAGGTAAAGGGATTCCTCAGGCAGTCCCTTCGCCAGGGCATCTATCAGGCTAGCGGTCCCGCCCCGGATACGGTAACTGGGTTCCTGGTTTGGGGGCAGGGCCACCAGCTGGTGCGGGCTGGTGGATATCCACTCGTAGATGGCATGGGTACCGAGTTTCTGAGGGAACACTTCAAGGCCAAGGGATTGCAGCAGGTGAACCAGGCGGGTATGTTTGGTACCAAGCCATGTGGCCCCCATCTCAACAGGCGGGCCGCTCGGAGGCCTTAAGGTATGGATCCGCCCGCCGATACGGGGCCTGGCTTCCACCAGGGTTATTTTAAGGGGCGAATCCTTCAGAAAATGGCAGAGGGACAGGCCGGTGAGCCCGGCACCGATAATAACGATATCCGATGCAATAGGTTTCATTCGTTCAGTGCGTCGTTCTGGTTTTCGACCTGGTAGGACATCCGGACCGCCCCGGAGGCAAAAGATCGGGTCTTTAAAAGCCTGAGGCCCGTTTCTGCCGGGATGCCTCCGAAGAGCCCAATGCCTTCGGGCAGAATAATGGGCATAAC
>JAWWDW010000511.1:0-2020 GCA_033719735.1 Robiginitalea sp.
GCCGATTGATCCTGGGACATTACTCCACCCGATACAAAGACCTGGAACGGTTCAGGGAAGAGGCCAGGGCAACCTTTGAAGCCGTGGAACTGGCCGAGGATGGCAAAACCTTCGAATGGTAACCCGATTTCCCGGATGAGGAGGTCAAGCACTTGGCCGTTCCTTCTCTTTTTGAGATTTTTGTCATTATCTTGTAACCCTTTGAAGACCTATGCACGAAGATCTAGGAAATTACCGCAAAACCTACCAGAAAGAGCAGCTTCTGGAATCCGGTGTCCCGGAAAACCCCATGGAACTTTTCCAGCACTGGTTCTATGAGATCGAGTCGAGCGGCAGTACGGATGAGCCCAATGCCATGAATGTGGCCACAAACGGACTGGATGGCTTTCCCAAAAACCGGATGGTGCTGCTCAAGCGCTTTACGGCAGAAGGGTTTGTGTTCTATACGAACTACGAAAGCGAGAAAGGCAGGGCGATTGCCGCCGACCCCAGGGTATGCCTTTCTTTTTACTGGGCCTATCTCGAGCGTCAGGTAATCATAAAGGGAAGGGCGGAGAAGCAGGCGGAAAACCTTTCTGACGGATATTTTGAATCGAGGCCGGATGGAAGCAAACTCGGTGCCATTGTGTCCCGACAAAGTGAGGTGATTCCTTCGCGGGAATACCTGGAGGGAGCACTAAAGGCCCTGGAACGTCAATTTGAAGGCAAGGAAATCCCCAGGCCTGATTACTGGGGCGGGTTCCTGGTACGCCCGCACTCCATGGAATTCTGGCAGGGACGTCCCAACCGCCTGCATGACCGGCTTCGGTACACCCTTCAGGAGGACTGGAACTGGAAATTGGAACGCCTGGCTCCCTGAAACAATACCGGTCACTACAGATGAACAACAACCATAACCAAGAATACAGACATGAAGGAACTGATCCTTGTAAGGCACGGCAAATCTTCCTGGGATTACGACGTACGGGATGCCGACCGCCCGCTAAAGGAACGGGGAATACGCGATGCCCATAGGGTCGCGGCACACGTGGCATCCCGCCTGCAGGATGTGGATGCTGTTTTTTCAAGCCCTGCCAACCGGGCATTACATACCTGTTTGATCCTGATGCGGGAAGTGGGAATCCCCCTGGACAAACTGCGGGTAGAAAAAGACCTCTATGATTTTTCAGGAGGTTCCGTCCGGGGATTCGTGCATGGGCTGGGGGACCAAATGGGGAAAATAATGCTCTTTGGTCACAACCATGCGCTCACCCACCTGGTTAATGACTGGGGAAGTAAATATGTGGACAACGTGCCCACTTCAGGACTTGCCTATCTGACCTTTGATGTGGAAGCCTGGCGTGAGGTCTCCTTCGGTAAAACCGAAATGATGGTCTTCCCGAAACAACTCAAATAAGAAATGAACAAACATCAGTACATCAACAGGGAGATCAGCTGGCTGCGTTTTAATGAACGCGTCTTGCAGGAAAGTACGGATAAATGCGTCCCCCTGATTGAGCGTTTGCGGTTCCTCGGGATTTTTTCCAACAACCTGGATGAATTCTTCAAGGTGCGCTATGCCACCGTAAAACGGATCGTTCAGGCCGGAAAATCCGGTAAAAGCGTGTTGGGAGGGGAGAAGGCAAAGGACCTGTTGGAGGAGATCACCAATATCGTCATCAGGCAGCAGAAGGAAAGCCAGGTAATCCTCAAGCAGATTGAGGAAGAGCTGGAGGAGGAAAACATTTTCCTGATCGATGAAACGGAGATCCAGGAGCACCAGGAGGAGTTCCTCAAAACCTATTTTATCCAGAACGTGAGTCCCTCCCTGATGACCATCATCCTGGATGAACATACCGAGTTTCCAAGGCTGAAGGATTCGGCGGCCTACCTGGCCATCAAAATGGTGCTCTTAAATACAGGGGAGGATCCTGCGAATACCCGCGAAAAGCAGTACGCCCTGATAGAGATTCCCAGGGAGATCGACCGGTTTATCGTCCTCCCGAAAGTAGGGGACAAGGACTACATCATCCTCCTGGAC
>JAWWDW010000512.1:0-2015 GCA_033719735.1 Robiginitalea sp.
CAGGTGTTCGCGGTGGACAGGATGGCCAGTAAGAGCAGGTGTTTATGTCGTCGGTTCAGTGCCCAGATAAGCCAAATCAGCAAGCAAAGGACTGTAGTGAGTCCCAGGGTAAAGCGTGCATAGGCAAGGCTCTTCTCCCGAAGGGCTGCCCGCTCGCCCGCTGTGGTTTCGGGAATCAGGAACAAAAAACTATTTATATTAAGTACCTTCAAGTCCTTCTGCAGGAATCGGGTAACCTTTCCCATACGGTCGAAAAAGTGGACCGCCATGGTATAGGTCCTGCCAGGTTCCACGTCGATAAGGTCGCTGGTCTGGCGGTTGCTGCGGTAGTCCTCTGGAGCATCGCCAATGACCCCCAGTTGGGCAACCAGTTCCCCGTCCAGATACACCTCTGTAGCCGCTGTATTGATACTCAACAAAAAGGTGGGCAACTGCTCAAACCCCGGTTCGAGTTGGAATTGAAAACGGAACCAGCCCTCGAAAACGTCCTGTTCATCATACCTTAAGGCCATTAACTGGGCAGAATCCATTTTGACCCATTGGGCATCGTCGTACCCGAGGCTGGCCCAGGCGGTATCGTTCCCCTTTTTGAATTTCCACTCGGTGATGGGAGGGAACCTGAGATAACCGTCTTCTATCTGGTCCGGACCCAGTCGAAAGATGGTGTCCTGGGCCAGGACCAAAGAAGTTCCAAGAAAAAACAACAACAAGCAAAGTATGGAAGCGTATCGTATCATCTCCGGTGAAACATGGCTATAAGATAATGGTAAATTCCGATCCCGCCCCGGGTTCGGAACGAACTTGTATATCTCCCCCATGCCCCTTGGTCACGATATCGTAACTCATGGAAAGCCCCAGCCCGGTGCCTTCCCCGGTGGGCTTGGTGGTAAAGAAGGGCTGGAAGATCTTCTCTTTGATTTTATCCGGGATGCCGCCCCCGTTGTCCCGGACCGCGAGTTCCACCCCATCATTGGTTTTTCGGGTGGCTACCCAGACAGTAGGTTCATACCCTTCCGGTTCCTTGCTTTTTCGTTCGCTCACGGCGTGGAAGGCATTGGTGACCAGATTCAGAATGACCCGCCCGATGTCCTGAGGGACTACTTCAACCTTCCCGATGGACTCATCGAAGTCGGTTTCCATAACGGCATTGAAGGACTTGTCCTTGGCCCGCAACCCGTGGTAGGCCAGGCGGAGGTATTCATCGGCCAGGGCATTGAGGTCCGTCGGTTCTTTTTTCCCGTCGGAACCCCGGCTGTGCTGCAGCATCCCCTTAACGATATTGCCGGCCCGGTTACCGTGATGGTTTATTTTTCCGAGGTTCTGTTTCAGGTCCTCCGCAATGGCAGTTACCTCCTCATAATCCCCGTTTTTTAGCTCTTCCTTCATCTCATCGATCAGCTCCCGGCTTACTTCCGAGAAGTTGTTCACAAAGTTCAGCGGGTTCTGGATCTCATGGGCGATACCGGCGGTGAGTTCCCCCAGGCTGGCCATTTTCTCGGCGTGGATCAGTTGGGCCTGGGCGGCCTTAAGGGATTCCAGGGAGGTCTTCAGTTCCGCCGTCCTGTTTTTTACTTCCTCCTCCAGTCGGATGTTCTGTTCCTGTAGGATTTTGTCCTTTTCCCGGGTTACCCGTACCACCTCAAAAGCCTTTTTGCGCTCCCCGATCACGGTTTCCCGAAGCCAGAAGGCCACGTAAATCAAAAGGGAGGTAGGAAAAAGGAAGGTTTGCCCCAATCGGTAGGTCTCAAGGATCCTTCTGACGAGTTGTTCAGGGACTGACCCCACCTGATAAAGGAACTCAAAGAGAAAGGCAACAATCTCCCCAACGGCAAACACCAGGAAGGCGGTACCGATGACAATCCATTTGGCCCCCCGGATATGGCGCCAGTAGCGACCGGTAAGGTAGAGGCAGATGGCCCCGGAGGAGAGTACCACCACTGGGATTACTACCTTGCTTATGTGATCCAGTTGAAGCAGGTTCAAGGTCAGAACCAGGGGGAGAAAGAAAGCGATGA
>JAWWDW010000513.1:0-2011 GCA_033719735.1 Robiginitalea sp.
ACCTCCAGGGCGATCTCCGCCTGCAGGGGGTCCGGTCCCAGGGTTTTTGCTATTTCTGTTGCAAAGGCCATTTCTTCTGAGGTATAGGACACCCCGCCAACGGCCTCCAGATTCTTGTGTACGATCTGCTGCAGCCGAACATTGGGCAGGAGTTCGTAGACCCCATTTACAATCTCGTATTCCATTTCGGTGCCTGTTCCCAAGGCGGCGCCCTCGGCAGCCTTCACAATCCGGTCAAAGATACTGCTGACCACCTCACGGGAATTGTGGCGGGCGTAGTAATACACCTCTGCATAATCCGGCACCACATTCGGAGCTTTGCCTCCGTCTGTGATTACGTAGTGGATTCGCGCCCGCTCCGGAATGTGTTCCCGCATCAGGTTTACCATGGCGTTCATGGCCTCCACCCCGTCCAGGGCAGACCGTCCTTTGTGAGGGGCCCCTGCGGCATGGGCGGATATTCCATGGAACCGGAATTTAGCCGATATGTTGGCCAGGGAAGCGCTGGCACTGGCGTCGTTCCGATCCCCGGGGTGCCAGTGCAGGGCTACGTCCACGTCGTCAAACAACCCGGCACGGGTCATGTAGACCTTGGCTCCCCCTCCTTCCTCGGCCGGGCAGCCGTAAAAGCGGATGGTTCCCTGGTGCCCGCCGGATTCCAGCCAATCCTTGGCTGCAATTGCGGCGGCGGCTGAGGCCGTCCCGAAGAGGTGGTGTCCGCAGGCATGCCCGGCTTCACCCCCTGCCGATTCCTTTTGGGGGATCGCCTTCTGGGACAATCCCGGGAGGGCATCGAATTCCCCGAGTACCCCAATGACGGGAGATCCACTGCCGTATTCAGCCACAAAGGCCGTGGGGATGCCGGCCACGCCTTTTTGAATGCGAAAACCAGTATCCTCCAGGGTTTTTTGCAACAGGGCAGAACTCTGCACCTCCTGATACCCCATCTCGGCCCATTCCCAGATCTGCAGGGCGATTTTTTCATATTGGTCGGATTTTGAATCCAATTTTTTCAGAGCGTCTTCCTGGCCGTACAGCCCCAGGAAAAACAGGCAGAAGATAAAGGTCGCTAGGTGTCTCATGGAATTTGTTTTAAAGCGCATTAAAGATACGATATCGGGGGTATCTACCAAGTATTCTGTCCGGCCAGGGCCATGAGGGGAAAGCATCAATGGTTTCTCGGGTGATAGGTGTTTACCACCTCCGAGAGGTGTTGGCGGTCCACATGCATGTAGACCTCTGTGGTAGTGATGCTTTCATGCCCCAGCATTTGCTGGATGGCACGGATATCGGCACCGTTCTGCAGCAGGTGGGTGGCGAAGGAATGTCGGAAGGTGTGCGGGCTGACCTTCTTGCGGATCCCGGCCAGTTCTGCCTGACGCTTCACAATGGTAAAGATCATTGCCCGGCTTAGGCGCCTGCCACGGCGGTTGAGAAAGAGCACTTCTTCATAGCCCTTGCCGGGGCTCCAGTGCACACGAATTTCGTCCCGGTACAGGGAGATGTACTTCCGGGTTACCGGGCCGACCGGGACAAAACGCTCCTTGTTCCCCTTCCCGCGTACCTTGATAAACCCCTCCTCGAAAAAAAGATCGCTCAGCCTGAGGTCCAGGAGTTCGGATACCCTGAGCCCACAGCCGTAGAGGGTCTCGAGGATGGCCCGGTTTCGTTCGCCTTCCGGCGTGGAGCGATCCACACTGGAAATCAGGGCAATCATTTCCCCAGGGCTGAGGGTATCGGGTAATTTGCGCCCCAGTTTTGGGGCCTCAATGAGTTCCATCGGGTTGTCCTTCCGATACTGCTCCAGGACCAGGTAGTCGAAAAACCCCCGTAACCCTGAGATGATACGGGCCTGAGAGCGGGGTTGCAGGGATTCGGCAATATGGTGTACAAAGGCTTCCAGGACGGTTCGGTCAATTTCCAGCGGATTGACCCCTGCCTTGGAATCCTCCATAAAATCTACGAGTTTCCGGATGTCCCTCCGGTAGCTATCGATGGAGTTGGCGGCCAG
>JAWWDW010000514.1:0-2005 GCA_033719735.1 Robiginitalea sp.
AGCCCTGATGAAACTCAACGAGATCAAAAGGTTGCTGAAGGCGAAGAAGACGGGGTCTTCTTGAGCGATACAGAAATTTCCAAGTACCAAATTCCAAATTCCTATTGGGTAAATTTAATACCAAGTGTGGTTGGAATTTGGAATTTGGAAATTTCTGTATCCCTCAAGAAGACCCAGTCTTCTTCGCCTTCAGCAACCGTTTGATCTCGTTGAGTTTCATCAGGGCTTCCACGGGGGTAAGGCGATCGATGTCCAGGTGGAGGATTTCATCCCGGATCTGCTCCAGCAGCGGGTCATCAAGCTGGAAGAAGCTCAGTTGCATTTCATCCTGGGCTGTGGAGAGGGTCTCGCCCAGTTCTTCCCCCCGGTGGGAGGTTTCCAGTTTCTTCAGCATTTTTTGGGCTTTGCTGACCACCGCCTGGGGCATCCCGGCCATACGGGCCACATGGATCCCGAAACTGTGGTGGCTGCCTCCCGGTTCGAGTTTCCGGAGGAAGAGCACCTTGTCCTTGAGTTCCTTTACAGAGACATTGTAATTCCTGATCCGCGGGAAGGTGACCGCCATTTCATTCAACTCGTGGTAGTGGGTGGCAAAGAGGGTTTTGGCACGGGCAGGGTGCTCGTGCAGGAACTCCGCAATGGCCCAGGCGATGGAAATCCCGTCATAGGTGCTCGTCCCGCGTCCGATTTCATCGAGCAGGATGAGGCTTCGTTCCGAAAGGTTGTTCAGGATGGAGGCCGCCTCGTTCATCTCGACCATAAAGGTGGATTCCCCCAGGGAGATGTTGTCGCTGGCTCCCACCCTTGTAAAGATCTTATCCACGATGCCCAGGGTAGCTTCCCGTGCAGGTACAAAACTCCCCGTCTGGGCCAGCAGTACAATCAGGGCTGTCTGCCGGAGGATGGCCGACTTACCGCTCATGTTGGGTCCTGTGATCATGATGATTTGCTGGTCCTCCCGGTTGAGCAGCAGGTCATTGGGGATGTAGGATTCCCCGGGGGGGAGTTGGCGTTCGATCACCGGGTGGCGCCCCTGGGTGATGTTCAGATCCGTGGCATCCGTCATCCTGGGGGCCACATACTGGTTCTCCCTGGCGAGCTGGGCAAAGCCGCACAGACAATCCAGGCGTGCCACCAGTCGGGCGTTTTCCTGTACGTCCTGGATGTACTCCTGCATCCATACCACCAGCTGCTCAAACAACTGTTGCTCCAAATGCAGGATCCGTTCCTCGGCTCCGAGGATCTTTGCCTCGTATTCCTTGAGCTCTTCAGTGATATAGCGCTCTGCACTTACCAGGGTTTGTTTGCGGATCCATTCTTCAGGAACCTTGTCCTTGTGGGTGTTGCGGACCTCGATGTAGTATCCGAAGACATTGTTGGAGGCGATTTTCAAAGAAGGAATGCCGGTCCGTTTGGATTCCCGATCCAGCATCTGGTCCAGGTAGTCTTTCCCGGAACGCGCAAGGCTGCGCAGCTCATCCAGTTCGGATGAAAAGCCCGGGGCGATGGTGTCGGCTTTGCCGATACCCGCCGGGGCTTCTTCCAGCAACACTTTTTTGATGCGTTCCCGCAACCCTTCGCAGGGGTCTATGGCAGCGCCCAACCGGGCAAGGGCGGGTTCGCTGGCCCGGGTGATCTTGCTTTTAAGGGGAAGGAGTGTTTCCAGGGCATTCTTGAGTTGTACGGTTCCCCTTGGACTGACCTTTCCCGCCGCCACTTTGGCAATCAGGCGTTCCAGGTCCCCCATGCGCCTGAGGTACTCCTGGACGGTCTCCAGCAGGGTGTCATTTTCCACGAAGAAGCCCACGATCTTATGCCGTTCCCGGATGGGGTCCAGTTGTTTGAGGGGCATGGCAAGCCAGCGCCTCAGCAGGCGCCCCCCCATGGGGGACCGGGTCCGGTCGATTACCTCCAGGAGGGAAACCCCGCGTGCGTCCCGTGTTTGGAATAGTTCCAGGTTTTGGAGGGTGAAGCGGTCCATCCAGACGTAGTCTCCAGCGGAAAG
>JAWWDW010000515.1:0-2003 GCA_033719735.1 Robiginitalea sp.
CTGATTTATCCAAAAACCAGTATCTTTAATTGGGACTTCGGCTGTAGCCGCTTTAAAATGGAACGGAACCATGGCAACCAGAAACTATGAGGGCATAAAATTCGACCTGGACGGGAAAACCCGGGTCCTCGATGCCCTTACAGTTGAGGAAGCCCTGCAGGTGCGGATCAATGGGGAGCCTTTTACCCTGTCCATGCGAACCCCGGGAGCAGATCCTGAACTCGTCCGCGGCATCCTTCACAGCGAGGATATCGTAAATGCCGCCAGCTTCCATCCAAAGGTAGTCGTGGCAGAGGAAAATGAAGCAGGGGTGGTACGTGTGATGGATCTTGAAATCCCGGAAACCTATCTCGGGAGGGGGTATTCCAACAGCCGGAGCCTGTTATCGGTTTCTTCCTGCGGGATATGCGGCAAGACCGAGCTGGGCGAAGATGCCTTTGACGGGGAGGCCATCCGGACTGCCGAGGTTTTTTCAGCCCCCCAGTTTACCGATATGTTTATTGCCATGAACCGCGGGCAGCACGACTTCAGGCAATCCGGAGGTACGCATGCGGCAGCTGTGTTCGATGCGGACGGGTCCCTGATGGTTATCCGGGAAGACATCGGGCGGCACAACGCCGTGGACAAGGTAATTGGCTGGTTGCTCCTGAATGGAAAATTGAAGGAGGCCAAAGCCATGACGGTCAGCGGCCGGATCTCCTATGAAATAACGATCAAGGCATTCAAGGCCGGAATCCCATTCCTGGCGGCTGTTTCAGCCCCTTCCTCCCTGGCGGTGGACTACGCCAAGGAGTTCGGGATTACCCTGATGGGATTTTGCAGGGAGGGCCGGGCAACCTGTTATGCGCACCCCTACCGGATTGACAACCGCCGCTCCCTAAAACCAAAAGCAAGTTAGCATGTCTGAGAATTTAAGCGAACTCCTCGGCCGTAAAGGGCTTCAGGAAAACCTCTTCGACAAACTGGGCAACCTGGCCCGCCCGGCCGGGACACCGGACGAGAAGGAACTCGCCCTGCTGGCGGAGGAATTCCTGATCGGCAAGGCCAACACCTTTGGAACCGCCTCCTTTTACGATTTCCTCAAGCCCGGGAACAAAGGGAAGGAGGTCTATGTCTGCAATGGGACCGCCTGTGAATGCGCAGGGACCCAGCCAGGGGTGCTTAAAAGCCTGCAAAACCATTTCAGTGAAGAACAGATTGGGCACATGACCTGCCTGGGACGCTGTCATGAAAATGCCGCCTTCCACTACAGGGGAACGAATTATTCCGGAACCGCCATCGATTCCCTGGCGGAAATCCTGGAGGAAGACCTGCATCCAGATTCCGGGTCCTACCATGTGGGGGCAAGCCAGGAGGCCATCCTGACCAAACCCTTCACCGATGTTTCCGACTATTACACCCCCTGGCAGGAGGTGCTGCAGCGGGATCCGGAAGCGGTCCTGGAGGAAATCAAAACCTCCGGGCTGAGGGGAAGGGGAGGAGCCGGCTTCCCCATGGGACTCAAACTGGAGTTCTGCCGCAAGGCCGAAGGGGAGGTCAAATTCATCATCTGCAATGCGGATGAAGGAGACCCCGGGGCCTTTTCGGACCGGTACCTGCTGGAACAGCAGCCCCATTCCGTGCTCTTCGGGATGCTGGTCAGTGGCTATGTCACCGGGGCCCATCACGGCATCGTCTACATCCGGGCAGAGTACCCGGAGGCGGTGGCACGGGTTCAGGAAGCCATTGACGCCTTAAGGGACCACGGCCTTACAGGGCAGGACATCCGGGGCAGCGGCTTTGATTTCGAATTCAAGATCATCCAGGCACAGGGATCTTATATCTGCGGGGAGGAAACGGCCCTGATCAACTCCATCGAAGGGCAGCGTCCTGAAGTCAGGGTGCGCCCGCCCTACCCGGCACAGCGCGGGTTGTTCAACAAACCCACGGTGGTCAACAACGTGGAGACCCTGGCAGCGCTCCACTTTATCATCAGCCAGGGGGGCGTCGCCTGGAAAAACATC
>JAWWDW010000516.1:0-1993 GCA_033719735.1 Robiginitalea sp.
AGCGGTTTAGGCGGGAGGAGAACCCTTCAATCAACGTCTTCAGGGGGGCTGAATCCGTTTTGCCAACCGTAAGCAGTACCAGTTTCATCCGTTAAAAATACGCCTTGGAATCCAATTTGGGAAACCCCTGCAACGATCGGGGGTTCCCCAAACATTTTACTACTTTAGTGGATCAAACTGACACCATGATCTCAGCGGAGAAATTTCAGGAGGAAATCGATCGGATTATTACCAATGCCCTCAGGGAAGATATCGGGGACGGGGACCACAGTTCTTTAGCGTGCATCCCAGCCGATGCGAAGGGGAAGGCCCAATTGCTGGTCAAGGAAGCCGGGATCCTGGCCGGGGTCGCCTTCGCCCGACAGGTCTTCAGGGCCGTTGATGCCACCCTGGAGCTCGAGGAGCAAATTCCGGACGGACAGGCCGTAGTGCCCGGCGATATTGCCTTCTTTGTCAGCGGTTCCTCCCGCGGCATCCTGCAGGCGGAACGCCTGGTGCTCAATGGGATGCAACGCATGAGTGCCATTGCCACCAAAACCCGGCACTATGTCCAGTTGCTGGAAGGTACCCACACCAGGATCCTGGATACCCGCAAGACGACCCCGGGCATTCGCGCCCTGGAAAAATGGGCCGTCAGGATCGGGGGTGGGGTCAACCACAGGTTTGCCCTGTACGATATGATCATGCTCAAGGACAATCACATCGATTTTGCAGGGGGGATCACCCGGGCGATTGAAAAGACGCAGGCGTACCTGAAAAAGCACGGTAAGGACCTTAAGATCATCGTGGAGGCCAGGGACCTGGCCGAGGTCTCGGAAATCCTCCGTTCGGACGGGATCCACCGGATCCTCCTGGATAATTTTACACCGGAGCAGACACGGGAAGCCGTTCGGATGATCGGCGGTCAATGCCAGAGCGAATCCTCCGGGGGGATCACGGAGAAAACCCTGCGCAGTTATGCGGAGTGCGGGGTTACCTTTATTTCCTCCGGGGCCCTAACACATTCGGTCTCAAACCTGGATTTAAGCTTAAAGGCGGTATAAATGGGTACATCCCTGTCACAGAAATTGGAGGAAATCCCCCTGGTCAAATGGCTGGTCAAGCTCCTGAAGCGGGTACGCCTTAGGGCCTTTGAGGGAATGTCGCTCTTTGATCTGGTGGTCCTCTACGTTCGCGGGATCATCCGGGGGGCCCTCTCTACCCGGGCCAGTGCCATTTCCTTCAGCCTGTTCATGGCGTTGTTCCCGCTGCTGATTTTTATAATCACCCTGATTCCGTATCTGATCCCCTACATACAGATCGGGGATGGAAATTTTGAAATGTAGTTCCTGCATTTCCTGGAAACCCTCCTGCCAGAGGCTTCAAAGGACTACATCCTCGACACCTACCAGGAACTCAAAAATCAGCGGCGCGGGGGCTGGCTGTCCTCTTCCTTCCTGATTTCCATCGTGCTGCTCGCCAACGGGGTGAATGCCATTTTCGAGGGGTTTGAAACGAGTTATCACATCGAACTGACCCGTAATTTCTTCAGGCAATACGCCTATGCCATGATGGTGGGGCTCATCCTGTCGGTATTGCTGATCCTGGGGGCAGTGGTCTACATCTATTTCGAATTTTACGTATTGGCCTACCTGCAGGGGTTGACCACTGGGGCCGCCATGGCAAGCGAGATGGAAGGGGACCTTACCTGGATCCGTACAGGCCAGGTCCTCGTGTTTATTTTGCTCACCTACCTTACGACCTCTGTCCTGTATTATTTCGGGACCACCGAGGGTAAAAGGACCAAATTTTTCTCTTACGGGGCCCTGATGACCACCCTGTTGATTCTGCTGACCTCCTATCTTTTTGGAATCTATATCGATAGCATTGCCAGGTATAACGAACTTTACGGCGCGTTGGGGGGCCTGCTCATTTTGATGGTGTATATCTGGCTGAATTCCAACCTGCTCCTGCTGGGTTTTGAACTGAATGCAACCCTGAGTTACCTGCACAG
>JAWWDW010000517.1:0-1987 GCA_033719735.1 Robiginitalea sp.
AGAAGGGTATGAGGACCTCGGGAGCAAGGTCCTGCTCAAAACAGATCGGTTTGAATTGCACTGCAGGAAGCTTTTACTGGCCACTAACGGCTTTGCAGCTTCCCTGGGCGCACTTGCTGTAAAACCTGCCCGGGCCCAGGTACTGCTGACCAGCCCCATCAAGGGCCTGAAGGTTCAGGGGACCTTCCACATGGATGCCGGGTACTACTATTTCCGCAATGTGGGAGACCGGCTCCTGCTGGGCGGCGGGCGAAACCTCGACCCCGAAGGAGAAACCACTACGGCCTTTGGCCAGACGGAGGTGATCCAAAACCGGCTGGAAACCCTCCTGGAAGAAGTGATCCTTCCGGGGAAGCAATTCCGGGTAGCACAGGGCTGGAGCGGGATCATGGGGGTGGGGAACCAGAAAAAACCAATCCTCAAAAAACTCTCGGAGAACGTCGCCTGCGGGGTACGCCTGGGCGGGATGGGCATCGCCATAGGCAGCCATACAGGTGCGGAACTCGCCAAACTCGGGGGGCACTAACCTCCTTTGCTGGCACAGGTGAGGTCCTGCTTTTTTAAAGTTCAAATTTTTAGCGGATATTAAAGGCACCTAACCTCAAGGGTGTCTCTATGGAAATTCTGCTGTTGCTGCTGTCGGTCCTTTGCATTATTTGGTTGACCACCCGTCTGAAAGTCCATCCATTCCTGGCACTCCTTTTTATCTCCATGGGATATGGAGCCCTTGCCGGCATGTCTTTGGAGTCCCTTGTGGATGCTTTAAATGAGGGTTTTGGCAGTACCCTGGGGAAGATTGGCCTTATCATCGTACTGGGAATCATTATCGGGGCTTTTTTGGAACACACCGGGGGCGCGCGGGCCATAGCCGACAAGGTGCTCTCCTGGATCGGAAACAAACGGGTCCCTCTGGCGATGGGGGTGCTGGGTTATATCGTTTCGATCCCGGTCTTTGCGGACAGCGGGTTCATGCTGCTGGACCCCCTGGGGAAAAGCCTGAGCCGAAAATCGAAAATTTCCCTGGCGGGGACCGCCATTGCGCTGGGGCTGGGCCTGATGGCCTCCCATACCCTTATTCCCCCTACACCTGGTCCGATTGCGGCAGCGGGCATCCTGGGGGCAGACCTGGGGCTGGTGATCCTGTTTGGGCTCCCAGTAAGCCTGCTGGCCCTCGCGGTTTCCGTGGTATTTGCCAACCGGTATGCCGCCAGAACCTGGATTGACCCCGAGGCAGGGCTTGAAACGGCCCCGGAGCAACAGGAGGCTTTGGTTGCTTCCCGGCCGGGGTATGTACGGGCAAGCCTGCCCATTCTCGTCCCTATCCTCCTGATCGTGTTAAACTCTGTACTGGGGGGCGTCGGCAATGGGGTTTCACCTGTCCTGGCCACCTGGATTGGTTTTTTGGGCGAGCCGGTCATCGCCCTGATGATCGGATTGCTTTTGTGCCTCTTGCTGCCGCCCAAACTCGACAGGCAAATGCTGTCTTCCAGCGGTTGGGTGGGGCAGGCGGTACGGGATGCGGCATCCATACTGCTGATTACCGGGGCCGGGGGGATTTTCGGAACGGTCTTGCAACGTTCGGGTATTGCCGAATCCCTGGGGTCCCTTCTGGTGGCCTACGACCTTGGAATTTTTCTGCCCTTTGTGCTGGCGGCAGCCCTTAAAACCGCCCAGGGGTCCTCTACGGTAGCCTTGATCACGGCCGCTTCCATCCTGTTGCCCATGATGCCCTCCCTGGGTCTGGAAACAGAAATACAGAAAGCCCTGGCTGTGGTGGCCCTGGGAGCGGGGTCTTCGGTTATCTCCCATGCAAATGACAGCTTTTTCTGGGTGGTGACCCAGATGAGTGGCATGGATGTCCGCACCGGGTACCGCCTCTTTGGAGGGGGCACTTGTTTACTGGGTACTACCGCCGCCCTCGGGGTTTTTATCTGTTCCCTGCTTTTTGCCTGAGAAGATCTTCAGAGGGGCATCCGTTTGTTGATGG
>JAWWDW010000518.1:0-1984 GCA_033719735.1 Robiginitalea sp.
GTTTTCTGAAGCAGGGAAGCTCCCGCCCCCAGCATGTCGTGAAATTGTTTTGGATATTCCGTGGTACTGACAGGCCAGAAACGGGATCCGACCCCTCCTGCCATGATGACTGCGTAATGGTTGTGATTCAAGGTTTATGGTTTAAAGTTCTAAGTTTAACTGCTTCTCACAGACAAGGTTCAAAGTATTGCTACTGCCCTTGCCCGCCGTAGCTCTATGCGAAGGCGGGCCATTGCCTACTGCTACTGCATACTGCCAACTACCCTTGTCCGCCGTAGCTCTATGCGAAGGCGGGCTACTGCCTACCACTTCCCTCCTCCGACACCCACTCCACCTCTGCCTGTGGTTGAAAAAGATACAATTTTCCCGTGGTGAGTTCCACACATTGATAGCGCTTTATTTTTTTCGGGCCTTTCCGGAAAATCCGTCCGTTGTACAACCGGAAACAGCTTCCCTCGGGCAGTTCAAAGACATATTGTTTCTCCCTTGGCCTGGCATCAAACTCCCTGAGCGCGAGGGAAAGGGTCGTATCCGTACTGCTGCTGGCCCTCGGATTCTTAAAATGCCTTGCGAGCAGCGGCAGGAGTTGGGGAGGGAATATCTCGGGCCTGAGAAACGGAAGCATCAGGTGCTGGAAGGTCCGCTTCCACTCCACCCCATGCGGTTTGATCCTCCTTCCGTATCGTTCAAAAGCAAGCAGGTGGGCGATCTCATGTACAAGGGTGATCAGGAACCTGTACCGGTTGGTCATGGCATTGACCGTAATCTGGTGGCTCCCGTCGGGAAGGGTCCGGTAGTCCCCGTGGCGGGTGATCCGCTCGTCCACAATCTTCAGATGCACCCCACAGGACTTAATCAACTCCAAACAGGGGGCAACTGCGCGTTCCGGCAAGTAGCGTTCGAGTACAGAACCCATAAAACAAAATTAGGAAAATAACTGAACCTGCCGGACGTCCTTTCAGGGGGTTGAATTACTGACCGGCAAAACCTTCCCATTGAAATACTGCTGCCCGGTCCTGGAGAATTCCATAATGAAGGAGGCCATCCCGGCAGCCGTGACAGGAGCCTGATACCCGGGGAAAGCAGACGCCAGCATTTCGGTTTGGACCGCACCCAGGGCCAGGGCATTAAAGGAGGGGCCGGAGTCCTTGTATTCCTCGGCCAGTAATTCCGCCAGGGTAATTACCGCCCCCTTGCTGGAACTGTAAGCCGCCAGGCCAGGGAACTTTGCGCTTCCCTGCACGCCTCCCATGGAACTGACGATCACTACATGGCCGCCAGCGCCCATATACGGGACAAGTGCCCTGCTCAGGCCGGCGACCCCAAAAACATTGACTTCATAAACCAAACTGAACTCAGCCATTGTGGTTTCTGCAAAGGGCTTGTTCAGGAGGAGTCCTGCGTTGTGGATAAGGATGTCGATGCTTCCCCAATGCGCTGAGACCCAGTCTGCAACTTTTTGGATTTCCTGTGGATCGGTAATGTCAAACGGCCATGCGGTGACCCCGGCCATCTTAAGGTCCTGAACCGGTTTGTCATTTCTGGAAAGCGCAAGGACCTCATGCCCCGATGCAGCGAATTGCCTCACCAGTTCAAAACCGATCCCCCGGCTCGTCCCGGTAATGACGACCCTGCTCATATTATTTTGTAGTGATTTCACGCCCATCCGCATTGGCGATGCCGCTAATGGCAGGGATCACGCGGTTGACGAGGTTGGCCATATGGCTGAAATCCATCCGGGAAGCCTCGTCCCCCGGCTGGTGGTAATAGGCGTAGTTCTCAAAGTCAAAGGTGGAAAATGTATGTGACGGCACTTTGAATTCCTGGTAAAAGGCGTAGTTGTCCGACCGCTGGAAGAGGTTGTATTCACTGGCCGTGGGAAGGAAACCCACCAGATTCTCGCCCCCATAGCGGTTGCATACTTCCGCAAGGTTGGATTTTTCATAACCCGTCAGGTACATCAGGTATGGTTTCTCCATGGGAA
>JAWWDW010000519.1:0-1984 GCA_033719735.1 Robiginitalea sp.
GGCAAACTGTTCCAGTTCATCCAGGATCGGGTTGTTGACCCGGATTTCGGGGTTTTCGAAATAGATCTGCTTTCGGTCACCCTCCGCGTTTTGCAGGACCATGTCAAATTCCCCGGGGTTCTCCGGGGCATCCTTCATTTTTACGACTTCCACCTTCCGGTCCAGGAAATCCACGGAAATGTACGCATCCCTCTGGAAGAATCGCGATTTGCGCATGTTTTTAAGGGAGATCCGGCTCGCTGTCAGGTTTGCGACACACCCGTTCTCAAAAGCGATCCGGGCGTTGGCAATGTCCGGGGAGTTGCTGATGACGGAGACCCCGCTGGCCTGGATGTCAGCCACTTCGGAATCTACAACGCTGAGGATGATATCTATATCGTGGATCATCAGATCCAGTACCACAGGCACATCGGTTCCCCTTGGATTGAATTCCGCCAGGCGGTGCGTCTCTATAAACATGGGTTGGGAGATCTGCTCCCGTACTGCCTGAAAGGCGGGGTTGAACCGTTCCACATGTCCTACCTGCCCTTTTAGGCCGCGTTCTTCCAGAAGCCGGATCAGTTCCTTTGCCTCCCCGTAGGTATGGGTTACCGGTTTCTCGATAAAAACGTGCCGCCCCGCTTCGATGGCTTTTTTGGCGCAGTCAAAGTGAGAGAGGGTAGGGGTCACGATATCCACCACATCCACGGCATCTATCAGGGCATTCATGTTGTCGAAATACGGGATGCCGAATTCCTCGGATACGGATTTCCCCTGTATGATATCCGGGTCATAAAACCCGATCAGATCGTATCGGGAAGATTCCCTGAGCAGTCTCAAATGGATTTTTCCCAGGTGCCCTGCACCCAAAACGCCGGCTTTTAACATGTGGTGTTTCTTGGAGTTTTATCAAAAATAATCATACTTATCGAGTTAGCCTTCCCGGCCTTGAGAAGATCTTCAATTTGCAGGGCGCTGCAAGGGCGGTCTCTTCAGCAACAGGCACGAAAAAAAGAGGGGTAACTCTTGGAGAGTTTTTCTAAATTCGCAAAAAAAGGTCTTGAGGGATACGCTTAAACATCAGGGCAAACGAAACCAGCTGGTGGAAATGATCGCTTCCAAGGGCATCCGGGAAAAAGGGGTGCTTGCCGCTATCGGGGCCGTACCCAGGCACCTGTTCATGGACAGTGGGTTCGAAGACCATGCCTACCAGGACAAGGCCTTTCCCATAGCCGCAGGACAGACGATTTCACAACCTTATACCGTGGCTTTCCAAACCGAACTGCTCCAGGTAAAACCAGGCGATAAGATCCTTGAAATAGGTACGGGGAGTGGGTATCAGACCGCAGTTTTGCTCAAACTCAGAGCCAAGGTCTACACGGTGGAGCGGCAGCTCAGCCTCTACAAAAAGACGAACCTCTTTTTTAAAAAAATGGGGTACCGGCCAAAGCGCTATGTTTTCGGGGACGGATACAAGGGGCTTCCTCAGGACGCCCCTTTTGACGGGATCCTCGTTACGGCCGGGGCCCCGCGTATCCCGAAGGCGCTGCTTTCCCAGTTACGGGTGGGGGGAAAGCTGGTCATTCCGGTGGGAGAAGAAGAGCAAACCATGATGCTCATTACCCGTACTTCTGAAAAGGAGTTCCAAAGGCGCGAATGCGGTTCCTTTCGATTTGTACCCCTGCTGGAGGACAAAAACTGACCCTGCCCTCTAGTTGTTGAATTGTTTTTTGATGCGGTCCAACTGTCGCTTGGATTCACGTTTTTTGATCGTCTCCCGCTTGTCGTGGAGCTTTTTCCCCTTGGCAAGGGCCACCACCAGCTTGACCTTCCCGTTTTTGAAATAGAGCTTCAGGGGAATCAGGGAATATCCTTTTTCATTCACCTTGCCGTAAAGTCGCTTGATTTCCCGCTTGTGGAGCAGAAGTTTTCTGGGGCGCAGCGGATCGTGGTTATCATAATGGGCGAAGGGGTATGGATTGATATGCATCTGGTGAACAAAGAC
>JAWWDW010000520.1:0-1979 GCA_033719735.1 Robiginitalea sp.
ATTCATACAGGCGTTGTGCCACCGACATGGTCTGGTTCACTGAAAAGCCCAGCTTGCGGCTGGCCTCCTGCTGCAGGGTGGAGGTGGTAAAGGGGGGCGCCGGATTCTTTTTCAGGGGTTTCTTTTCCACCTGGTCCACGCTGAACTCGGCATCCATGCAAAGGTCCAGGAAGGCCTCCGCCTGTTCGAGGCTGTCCATTCTCCGGGAAAGCTCTGCCTTTATGATGGCAGGCTTGCCTGAGTCTGAGGGCACCAGGAAGGTCCCAGTGACACGGAAGTATTTTTTCGGGGTGAAGGCCTGAATTTCCCTTTCCCTTTCGACGATCAGTTTGACGGCCACCGACTGCACCCTTCCTGCCGAAAGTGCGGGTTTCACCTTCTTCCACAACAGGGGCGATAGTTCAAAACCCACCAGGCGGTCCAGCACCCTGCGGGCCTGTTGTGCATTCACCAGGCTGGTATCGATGTGACGGGAATTCTCCAGGGCATTCACGATGGCATCCTTGGTGATCTCATGAAAGACGATGCGCCGGGTTTTTTCACTGTCCAGTCCCAGCTCTTCGAACAGGTGCCAGGCGATGGCCTCTCCTTCGCGGTCCTCATCCGTGGCCAGCCAGACCATATTTGAATCACCGGCCAGCTTCTTAAGCTCTTTTACAATCTTTTTTTTGTCGGCCGGAACAATGTACTGGGGGGCAAAACCGCCCTCCACATCGATCCCCAGGTTCTTCTTTGCCAGGTCCCTGATATGCCCGAAACTGGATTTAACCGTATAGTCCTTTCCCAGGAAACGCTCGATGGTTTTCGCCTTGGCAGGCGACTCCACAATCACCAGATTTTCTATTGCCATATTGTCTGTAACCCCGTTAATAAATCGTCCACAAAATAAATCAAATGAGCGTCCATGTTCAAAACTTTACTTCAAATAATTACTACTTTTGAACCAAAATCCGGCTATCCATGGACAAGAAACCCGGCAAAACTACGAAATATTTAATCATCCTCTGGTCACTATACACACTACCCCTGGTATTGTTCATTGTGATCATGCTATTAATCGGTCACGGGAAAATGGGTTTCATGCCCGATTTTGCCCGCCTGGAGAACCCCCAGTCGAACCTGGCTTCCGAGCTGATTACCGAAGACGGGGAACTGCTCGGGAAATATTTCATTGAGAACCGCTCCTTTGTGGATTACAAGGACCTGGCACCCCACCTGGTGGATGCCCTGGTGGCCACCGAGGATGTAAGATATTACAGGCATTCGGGCATTGATGTACGTAGCCTGATGAGGGTGGCCGTTTTTTCCGTGCTCCTGGGCCGGGATGAAGGAGGGGGCAGCACCCTTTCGCAGCAGCTGGCCAAAAACCTCTTTCCCCGGGATACGGCCGTGATCAAAACCAAGCTGGGAAGGACCACCCGGCTGACCATTAACAAATTCAAGGAATGGAATACCGGGGTCAGGCTGGAAAGGGCCTATACCAAGAACGAGGTCCTGACCATGTACCTGAATACGGTACCCTTTGGCGGTGAATCCATTGTGGGGATCAAATCGGCCTCCCGCACCTTTTTTAATACCACTCCGGATTCCCTCACCCTGGAACAGGCGGCTGTACTGGTGGGGATGCTGAAAGCCCCCACGGCCTATAATCCGAGGATCAATCCCGACCGTTCCCTGGTCCGGAGGAATACGGTGATCAACCAGATGGTCCGCTACGGCTACCTGGATGAGGCCGTGGCCGATTCGGTCAAAGAGCTGCCCATCCTGGTGGATTATAACCTGGCCAGCCACCTCACAGGCCAGGCCAAGCACTTCCGGATCTTCCTGTCGGAATTCATGAATAAAAACGAACCGGTAGCCCCCAGCGGAAACGGGGTGCTGGCCTGGGAACGGTACCGCAGGGACTCTCTCCGGTGGGCCAACGACATGCTCTATGGCTGGATCAATAAGAACTATAAGCCCGATGGCACCCAGTACGA
>JAWWDW010000521.1:0-1976 GCA_033719735.1 Robiginitalea sp.
CCTGGAACGTGCCGTCCCAGATATATTCGGAGACGGGGTCCTCAGCAGACCGGAGCAATCCGGCATCCCGGGCCAGGCCGGCCACGGTGGACAGGAAGCTTTTGGTGACACTGAAGGTCATGTCTACCCTGCGGGTTTCTCCCCACGAAGCCAGCAGGTACCCATCTTTGAGGATCATCCCGGCGGGGCCACCCCGTTTTTTGACAGGTCCCAGTATTTCGTGGAAGGGTTCCCTTTCAAACCCTTTGAGGATCGCCCTTCTGAGGTCCCTGGGTCCCGAATATTCGTGGTCCTTCGCAAACTGAACCGCCTGATCCAGGGCGTTTGTGTTCCATCCCAGCTCCGCAGCGCTCTGCTTTTGCCACAAGGCGCCTCTTTCTGGAAAGTACGGATCGCTCTGTGCGGTGAGCGTGGAAAGGGCAAAGAGCACAACAAATTGAAAAAGCAGTTTTCGTATCATAATTGACTTTGTTAACGGCCCTTTCCGGAGTTCAGGTTCAGTCGCATCATCCAGTCCATTTGCCGGTCGGAACCTATGTAATAGGGGTGTTTCCCAAAAATAGCAAATCCGTGCCTCTTGTAGAACCGGATCGCCTCTTTGTTTTCTTCCCATACACCCAGCCAGAGGTACGTTTTACCTTCCTCCCGGGCGAGGGATATCAACCTCCGCAACAACCAACTTCCCAGTCCTTTCCCCTGAAATGGTTCTCTGACGTAAATGCGTTCAATTTCCAGGGCGCCTGCATCCTGGGGCTCGGATTGGGCCTTTCCCGTATTGACCTTGGCATACCCCGCCAGGTGTTCCCGCTCATAGAGGAAGAAGAATCGCGACTGGGGTTCAGCCATTTCCATCCGGAGTCTTTCGGTGGAAAAAGCCTCCCTGAGGTAGGCTTCAAAATCCTCGGGGTCGTTTTGGGCAGCAAAAGCCGCTTTGAAGGTTTCAAGGGCTATTTGACGGAGTACTTCCAGGTCCGAGAGGGGGCAGGGTTCAAGTCTTACCGGCTCCATACAGACAAGATAGGAAATGTTTCCGTACTTGTTCGGCGGTTGCATTAAACCAAAAAAGCCCCCTGGAAATCAGGGGGCTTTTTCTAAACATTTGACGAACGACTAAAGCATAAATAACTTTCGGGTCAAAAGGATGACGCCGCTGATAAAATCATTTCGGTACACCTGGATTTCTTCCTGTTCGGGTACTTGGTTGACTTGGGTTTCCATAGCTGTATTGACTTTTAAATAGGTTGCTTTCCGACGTTGGGGTTCTCAGAAAACCACAGGGAAAATACACCCATCAAAGGAAACCTCCCGAAAAATGTTGTGAACCTCCTTAAAATTGTGGTAAAGTATGGATTCCGTTCTACCCGCCCCTTTTTTGAAAAGAATTACAGCTGCATCTCGGGCACCTCGGAAGGAACTACCAGATGCCCTTCGGTGGCTTTTTTGATGTCTTCCACGGAAACACCCGGAGCGCGTTCCCGCAACAGGAACCCGTCTGCAGTGACTTCCAGGACGGCCAGGTTCGTGACGATCTTTCGCACACAGGCCACCCCTGTAAGGGGCAGGGAACATCTCCTGAGCAATTTTGATTTGCCCGCCTTGTTGGTGTGCATCATGGCCACGATGATGTTTTCAGCCGAAGCCACGAGGTCCATGGCGCCCCCCATCCCCTTGACCATCTTTCCAGGGAATTTCCAATTGGCAATATCGCCGTTCTCAGCTACTTCCAAGGCCCCGAGGATGGTCAGATCCACATGTTGCCCCCGGATCATGGCAAAGCTGGTGGCCGAGTCGAAGAAAGAAGCGCCCGGAAGGGTAGTGATGGTTTGTTTACCGGCATTGATGATATCGGGGTCCTCCTCCCCTTCAAAGGGAAAAGGCCCCATGCCAAGCACGCCGTTCTCGCTTTGGAATTCTACCTGAATGTCATCCCGTACAAAATTGGCCACAAGGGTGGGGATCCCGATCCCCAGGTTCAC
>JAWWDW010000522.1:0-1963 GCA_033719735.1 Robiginitalea sp.
AAGGGCAATGCCCTGTATTTTGACGGCAAGGACGATTACGTGGAGATCTATGGCCAGGATCTGCCCGTACCCCAGGCAGTGAGCGGTCTGAGAACAGGTGCCATTTCACTCTGGTTCAGGGTGGACAGCATTCCCCGCCTCCATGGCATTGCCCCCCTGTTCTACTACGGCGGGGAGGAACAATGCGATTTCTTTGACGGGGCCAACCAGGGACTCATCCTGGAGGTGGGCCACAGCCCGGTGCACAAAAGATCTGAGCGCTTGTACTTCACCATTTTTGCCAACGGGTGCACCTACCCGTCCTTTTGTTTTGACTCGAATCAATCCATTTTCAAGGGACGCTGGTACCACCTGGTGGTGGTCGTGGGGGAGGATTACAATACCGGTTACCTGGACGGCGTGGAAATGGAGAACCGCAATTACAACTTCGGCGGCCCGGGAGACTCCCAGTTCTTTGACAATGCCCTCCTGCATGAACGCCTTTGGCTGGGGAGGGGGCACTGGGACCGGACCACCCAGTACCTGAAGGGTGCCATCGATGAATTGAAGATCTTTTACAGGCCCCTGAGTGAGGATATGGTCCAGGCCCTTTACCTGGAAGGTTTGGAAGCTACCCCGGTGGAAGGTCCTGATGCGGCTGAAGGCTCGCTCACACTCTGGCCCAATCCGGCTGACGGGGTGCTGAAATACGAGACCGGACAGCCCGCAGGAACTATACTCAGTACAGTCCAAGTCATTGATATGAACGGGAAAGTCGTTCATACGCAAAGCGAACTCCCTCCATCGGGCAGCCTGGATCTATCCCACCTGACCGCGGGCCTCTACCAGATCTCATTTTCCGGGGAGCAGGGGCTGCTTTCCGGGAAAACGATCCTGCTTCGTTAAGCTTTACACAACAGTGAATAACGTTTTTCAGAACCGGTAGTGCTTTTCTTTATATTTGGTTCGAGGAGCAATCTTCGAACGGATATGAAAAGGATAGCGCTCATTGGATTAATGGCATTGTGCACATGCCAGCTGATGGTCCGGGCACAAGAGGATACGGTGTTTTCAGACCTGCGGATGGAGGTCCTGAATGCAGAGGACCTGGTGTTCCATGCCGATACCAACCGCCTGAAGATCATTTCGACCGGGCGTTTTTTAAAATCGCTCGACGACCTGCCCCTGGAGGTATATGTGATCTCCCATGAGGAGATCCTGAAGAACCAGTACAATACGCTGACCGATGTACTCAATTCCCTGCCGGGCATGGTAACCTCCCAGCCGGGGAACGGGGAGCTGGGGGAAACTTTCCGGATCTGGGGCCTTACCGGCAACCTCTACTCCATGATCCTGATCAACGGGGTGCCCATCAAGCCCTCCGGGGTCACGGGCATGCCCATCGGGGCCCAGCTGCCCATCAGGCAGGCTGAAAAGATCGAGATCGTGTATGGTAATGCCTCGGCGGTCTATGGTGCTGATGCGGTGACCGGGGTCATCAACATCATCCTCAAGGATTCGGAGCAGGATACCTTTGTGCGGGGCAACGTGAGCCTGGGCCAGGACGACTACCACTACACCAATTTCATGATCGGGGGCAAGGGCGGGAAAAACAACAACATCCTGCATTACACTTTCTACGGGAGCAAGGCCGGCCGCAGCGACATGAACCTGCTGGAGGGCTACGAGGATGTCTACAATCCACTGAATTATTACCAGGTAAGGGGAGAGACCTTTTCTTACGGCGGGATTAGTTACGAGCCCCTGGAAGTGAATCAGGAGCTGCTGGACGAAACGGGCGTCGACGCAGGGCTGTTCATGGAGGAGAAGTACGGGCCCGGCTACGAGGGATCCCTTACCCTTCCCGAAATAGAGAACATGGGTACCTCCTCTTATATGATGGGGCTCCAGCTCCGATTCAAGGGATTTGGTTTTGCCTTTCACAACATGTATCGCCGGACCCACAGTTCCTTTGGACTTTCCC
>JAWWDW010000523.1:0-1960 GCA_033719735.1 Robiginitalea sp.
AGCTCGGGCAGTTCCCTGCACAGGCGCGGTTACCGCACGGATACCAATATCGCTCCCCTGAACGAAGTCCTGGCTGCTGGCATCCTTTTGTTGGGCGGATGGAGGGGGCAATCTGATTTCCTGGACCCCATGTGTGGCAGTGGGACCCTTTTGATCGAAGCGGCCATGATTGCCTGCAACATTCCGGCCAACATCAACCGGGAAGGGTTTGGCTTCCAAACCTGGAAAGATTATGACGCAGAACTCTTCAAGACCATCTACGAGGCCAGCCTCGGGCGCACCCGGGATTTCCCCTATAAAATTACGGGCTATGACAAGGCGCCCTCAGCAGTACGGAAAGCCCAGGAGAATATCCGGGGGGCCAAACTGTCGGATTTTATCCAGGTTGAAAACCAGGATTTTTTCAAAAGCAGGAAGCGGTCAGAGGCCCCGCTGTTTCTGATCGCCAACCCTCCTTACGGAGAGCGCCTGCCCGTGGAAACAGAAAGGTTCTACAAACAATGGGGAGACACCCTGAAACAACAGTACGCCGGGACCAAGGCGTGGTTGTTTACGGGAAACCTCGAAGGCCTGAAGTTTGTCGGTTTGCGCCCTTCGAGGAAGATCAAACTCTTTAACGGCAGCATAGAATCCAGGCTGGTGCGCTACGATATTTACGAGGGCAGCAAAAAAGCCAAAAAGCAGCAATAACCCCTTATTCGGGCTGGGCTTCGGGTTTCTTGCGCGCTTTGCGGTACAGGGGAAGGAAATAACTCAGGGTATAATTGAAGCCAACCCCGAAACGACTTCCATCTGTTTTCCGGTTGAACCCGGGAATCCAGACATTGGGCATTACCCCGGAATCCTTGTCTGTTACCAGGACCCCGAGCCGGATACTCGCCCCCATGTAGAAGTTGGCGATCAGCTCAGCCTTTACCCCCAACAGCAGTTCCAGCCAGGAGGCATTCAGCCCGCTGTATTCCCCGATCAGGTCGGAGCCCTCGGGAAACGTGTCCGGATTCCAGTACCGGTTGCTGTCGTAAATCCTGTAATTGTTCAGGGTGTTGCTAAAGGTGGAAAAGGCATATCGGGCGCCAGCATAGATACTGTTGTTCATCCCGTACCAGTTCTGGTAGGTGTTGAAATCGACGCCTAGCTTGGCATAACTGCCTGAACTGGTAAAATCATAGAGCACGATCTTGTTGATGTCATCCGCATTTTCCAAAGCTTCCTCCACCGTTTTGGACTCATTCCCCAATTCGGCTGCCAGGAACCATCGCTGGCTGATCCGGAAATCCCCTACGATCTCGAATCCTTCGTACTGGTCATTCAGGGCCGTAATCAGGGGGCGGCTGAGATCAATCCCGACCCTGATCCCATAGGCCTCGGATTTCTTGGTGGTATCCCGGGCAGTTTCCTGACCGTGGCCCCACAGGGAGCACCAGAGCAAGAGTAAGGGCAGGTATTTAATGATAGATCGATACATGTCTGCTGTCCTGGTTTTGGACCGAGGTAGTGTCTACCTCAATGGATTGAATCCAGTTTTCACCATCGGCCTGCAATTGGCTTGAGAGCTCCTCGTAATTCGCGATGAAGCCACAGGCCCTCGAAATGAATTCTTCACGGGTGGCATAGCTGAGTTGGAGGGTGTCCGGGTTCCCGGTTTCGACCCCATCCTCGTCCTGGGAATCCCGGATCAGAACGAAGGTGGTTTCCGCTTCGCCAGGGCGCAGGGGCAATGCAATGGAATCCAGGTCGCTCCGGTCCGCAAAGGTGGGAACCGGATCCCCGTTTCCAAGCCCGATTACCCTAAGCTGGTCTACGGCCTTGGGCGTTTCCGGCTGGGCACTGTCAAAAAAACGAATCACCAGCAGGGGGGTATCTCCATCCCCGCAGATATCATCCTTCTCACAGCCGACCGGCAAAAAAACCATAAGGCCACTGAACCATGCCAAAAATTTGATGGGTCTGCAGCAGCGGG
>JAWWDW010000524.1:0-1958 GCA_033719735.1 Robiginitalea sp.
CAAACAGGAGGAAGAAGCCAGGCGTAAGGCCGAGGAGGCAGCGCGCCAGGCCCGGGCGGAGGCTGAACGAATCGAGCGGGAGAAACGGGCGGAGGCCGAACGCATCGAACGCGAAAGGCAGGAAGCAGAGGAGCGCGCCCGGCAGGAGCAGGAAGCCAAGAAAAAAGAACTGGATGCCCTTATGGGTGGGCTCAATAATTCGGAAGGACAGGCCCAGGGAAGCGAGGGTGATGACAACCGGGCAGGGGATAAGGGCAACCCGGATGGAGACCCGTATGCCAGCACGTATTACGGCAGCCCTGGAAGTGGAAGCGGTACGGGAGGTTATGGCCTCAGCGGGCGCTCCCTGAAGGGAAGGGAAGTGGTTCAGCAGGAATGCAACCAGGCCGGAAGGGTGGTGGTGCGCATCGAGGTGGACCGGAGTGGCAAGGTGATCAGTGCCACCCCGGGGGTGAAAGGAACGACCAATAACGATCCCTGTCTGTTGGAACCGGCCCGTAAAACCGCCTTTTTGCATCGCTGGAATCCGGACAGCAACGCCCCCCAAAAACAGGTGGGTTTTGTCGTAGTTAACTTCAAACTGGGGCAGTAAGGTGGCTACCTATCACGATACGCTGGAATGGCTTTTCAGCCGACTCCCGATGTACCAGCGAAAAGGGGCGGCGGCCTATAATGCCAAACTGCAGCCTTCCATAGATTTTGCCGCATACCTGGGCGATCCGCACCGGAAATTCAAAAGCATCCACGTGGCCGGCACCAATGGAAAGGGGTCCAGCAGCCACATGCTGGCCTCCATCCTGCAGGAGGGCGGGTATAAGGTCGGATTGTATACCTCTCCCCACCTGAAGGATTTCAGGGAACGCATTCGCATCAACGGTTTGCCCGTTTCCAAACACTATGTCATCGGTTTTGTACAGAGACACAGGAAGTACTTTCAGGCCCATCCCCTTTCCTTTTTCGAAATGACGGTGGGCATGGCCTTCGAATACTTTGAGCGGGAAGCCGTGGATATTGCAGTCATTGAAGTGGGCCTGGGCGGACGCCTGGATTCCACCAACATCATCACCCCCCAAATCAGCCTGATCACCAACATCGCATACGACCACATGGAATTCCTGGGGGATACCCTGCCCGAAATTGCCAGGGAAAAGGCCGGGATCATCAAGCCCGGGGTCCCCGTGGTGATCAGCGAAACCCAGCCGGAGACCCAACCGGTCTTCCAGCAGATCGCCAGGGAACGACAGGCTCCTATATACTTTGCCGAGGCGATGGACCTTCCGGAGTACCCTACCTCCCTCTTAGGCGCCTACCAAAGGAAGAATGTCCGAGGCGTCCTGACCACCCTGAAAACACTCGATAATTTTGGGGTTTCTGAAAGTCAGATTAAAAAAGGCCTTAAGCGGGTGGTGGAAAATACCGGACTTCTGGGGCGTTGGCAGACACTTGGCGAACACCCCAAAATAATATGTGATACCGCCCATAACCGTGAAGGCCTGGAATTGGTGATCCGGCAGCTGCTGGAACAACCTTTTGATCGGTTACATATGGTCCTGGGATTTGTTCGCGAGAAACCCCTGGAGAAGCTCCTGCCGCTGTTTCCCAAAAATGCCTCCTTTTATTTCGCCCGTCCGGATATCCCGAGGGGTCTGGATGCGGACATCCTGAAAGCGGAGGCGGAAAAACAGGGGATGCGCGGAATCGCATTCAGCAGCGTAGAGAATGCCTTAAAGGCGGCCAAACAGGCCGCTGCCCCTGAAGACCTGATTTTTGTGGGAGGCAGCACGTTTACGGTGGCTGAGGTCCTTTGATTTTTTCTTATTTTTCTTTTACGAACCAAAAAACGATTCTATATTTGCACCCGCCTTCGCTCCTTTGGAGCTTCGGCGGGCGAGGCCCGGATCTTCGAATGAAGTTTCCTGGCTGAGTCAAAAGGGGCTCTTAGCTCAGTTGGTTCAGAG
>JAWWDW010000525.1:0-1953 GCA_033719735.1 Robiginitalea sp.
ATGGCTTCAAGATCGCCATGAATGCCCTGAACGTGGGCCGGATTAAACTGGCAGCGGCCTGTTTGGAGGCCCAGAGGCGGGTTACGGATGAAGCCGTCCGCTATGCCAAGGAACGGGTACAGTTCAAGACGCCCATTATCAATTTCGGGGCCATCAAGGCCAAAATTGCTACGATGGCCACCAATGCCTATGTGGGTGAATCTGCCTGCTACCGGGCTGCCAGGGATATCCAGGACAGGATTGCCATGCGCGTAGCCGCGGGGAATTCCCACGCGGAAGCGGAGCTGAAAGGCGTGGAGGAATATGCCATCGAATGCTCCATCCTGAAAGTAGCGGTATCCGAGGATGTACAGCAGACCACCGACGAGGGCATCCAGGTTTTCGGGGGCATGGGCTTCAGCGCGGACACCCCCATGGAGTCGGCCTGGAGGGATGCCCGGATCGCCAGGATCTACGAGGGGACCAATGAGATCAACCGCATGCTCTCTGTGGGTATGCTCATCAAAAAGGCCATGAAAGGCCATGTGGACCTGTTGGGCCCTGCCACGGCCGTGGGCGAAGAGCTGATGGGGATTCCGAGTTTCGATACCCCCGATTACTCCGAAGTACTCACAGAGGAAAAGGAAATGATCCGCAAACTGAAAAAAGTATTCCTGATGGTAGCCGGGAAAGCCGTGCAGCAGTTCGGTCCGGATCTGGAGGAACACCAGCAGCTCCTGTTGTCGGCTGCCGATATCCTGATTGAGGTCTACATGGCCGAGTCGGCTGTGTTGCGGGCTGAAAAGAACGCCAGGCGCTTCGGGGCGGAGGCCCAGAAAACCCAGATCGCCATGGCACAACTCTACCTGTATGAGGCCGTGGATATCGTGATCCGGAAAGGGAAGGAAGCCATTGTCTCCTTTGCGGAAGGCGATGAGCAGCGGATGATGCTGATGGGGCTCAAGCGGTTTACCAAGTACCAGAACCAGCCCAATGTAGCAGCCCTCCGGGAACTGATTGCCGACCGGGTGGCCGAGGATAACGGCTATGCCTTCGATTAGGACCTGGCCGTGAAAATTAGAAAACCGCCCGTTTCCGGGCGGTTTTTTTATACGTGCCTTTTGTGGAGCCCTACTCTGCCTTGAGGAAGGCAAAACGGGCGGCATAATCGAGCATTTGAGACTCGAAGCTCTCGGGCTGTTTCAGGATCACATCCACAATTTCCCCTTCGGCATCGGTCACAGGTTCCAGGACCGGGTTGACAAAGCCGCTGTAGGGTGCGGATTTGAACCGGGCATTCCGCTCGAGTACCTCCGCGTGGATCGCCTGGTCTACCTTGACTCCATAGCCTTCGACAAGTGCCTCAGCCGCCTGGTAGTCGCCTTCCGATTTGATCCGTTGGGTTTCCCTGAGCAACTGCCCGAACAACACACGGAGTTTGCCGTAGTCATTGATGTTAAAATAGGTCTTCCCGTCCCGGGTGACCTTTTCAATGACGTTGTCCGCTTGTCCCTTCTCAAAGGCCCAGGCGGATACCCACTGCCGGTTGACCATATGGTCTTCCTCAATGTCATCGCCCAGTTCGATGCGGATCAGCTGGGTCATCAGGCCATTGCGGATATACCCGTCATAGGCGGCTTTGCCCACCTTCTCGTAGTCTTCCACCAACCCGAGTTCCTGTAGTTTGGGATCCATCAGGTAATAGAGGGCCAGCAGGTCTGCCCGGCCCTCTTCCAGGGTAGAGCTGTAATTTTTCAGCGTCTCCTTTGGCTGGCCCACCCCCGGGTTCAACTGGCCGGAGGCATGCCCCACCACCTCGTGCAGGGCCGTGTGCAGTTTGTCTGCCAGTTCCCCGTATTCCACCTCCAGGGCGATCTCATCTTCATCGTGGGCAAATTCCTTCAGGCGGTCTGTACCCCCGGCCTGGTTGTAAGCATTGATGATATTCCCCAGGGAAACCGATTTGCTGCCGTG